>NZ_JARGEE010000085.1:0-26373 GCF_033794485.1 Streptomyces sp. MB09-02B | reverse complement strand
GGGCTGCGCCCCTTCGACCCCCAGGCGCGGGTCCGGTGGGGGCTGGTCGCGCAGTTCCCCGCGCCCCTGAAAGGCCTGCGGCCGTTTCTTCAGGGGCGCGGGGAACTGCGCGAACGGGGTCCGGGGCGGAGCCCCGAGTCTTTGACGCGGGGATCGAAGGGACGCGCAGCCCCTGGGGATGGGACGGGTAGGGGCGGCGGGGGCGAGAAAGATCCAAGGTGAGCCCCCGCACACACCGAACCCCTGTCGAGTCCCACCCCCACACGAGATATCTTGATGTCGAGCAATGTTGCAGACGTGGAGCGGAGCACCCGGTGACTGACTCGACCATCATCTACACGCACACTGACGAGGCGCCCGCCCTGGCGACCCACTCGTTCCTGCCCGTGATCAAGGCGTACGCCTCGCAGGCCGGTGTCTCCGTCGAGACCCGTGACATCTCGCTGGCCGGACGCATCATCGCCGTCTTCCCGGAGTACCTGGAGGAAGGGCAGCGCATCCCCGACGCCCTCTCCGAGCTGGGCGAACTGGCGAAGACCCCCGCGGCGAACATCATCAAGCTGCCGAACATCTCGGCGTCGATCCCCCAGCTCAAGGCCGCCGTCGCGGAGCTGCAGAGCCAGGGCTACGCCCTGCCGGACTACCCGGACGACCCGAAGACGGACGAGGAGCGCGAGATCCGCGCCCGCTACGACAAGATCAAGGGTTCCGCCGTGAACCCGGTCCTGCGAGAGGGCAACTCGGACCGCCGCGCCCCCGCGTCGGTCAAGAACTACGCCAAGACGCACCCGCACCGCATGGGTGCCTGGTCCGCCGACTCCAAGACGAACGTCGCGACCATGGGCGAGAACGACTTCCGCTCCACCGAGAAGTCCGCGGTGATCTCCGAGGCCGGCTCCCTGAAGATCGAGCTGGTCGGCGACGACGGCTCCACCACCGTGCTGCGCGAGTCCGTACCCGTCCTGGCGGGCGAGGTCGTCGACGCCTCCGTGATGCGGGTCGCCGCGCTGCGCGAGTTCCTGACCGCGCAGGTCGCCCGTGCCAAGGCCGAGGGTGTGCTGTTCTCCGTGCACCTCAAGGCCACGATGATGAAGGTCTCCGACCCGATCGTCTTCGGTCACGTGGTGCGCGCCTTCTTCCCGAAGACCTTCGCGAAGTACGGCGAGACGCTGGCCGCGGCCGGTCTCTCCCCGAACGACGGTCTGGGCGGCATCTACAAGGGCCTGGAGGCCCTGCCGGAGGGCGCCGAGATCAAGGCCTCCTTCGACGCCGAGCTCGCCGAGGGCCCGGCGCTGGCGATGGTCGACTCCGACAAGGGCATCACCAACCTGCACGTGCCGTCCGACGTCATCGTCGACGCCTCGATGCCGGCCATGATCCGCACCTCCGGCCACATGTGGGGCCCGGACGGCGCCGAGGCCGACACCCTCGCGGTGCTCCCGGACTCCTCGTACTCCGGTGTCTACCAGGTCGTCGTCGACGACTGCCGCGCCAACGGCGCCTACGACCCGTCGACCATGGGCTCCGTCCCGAACGTCGGCCTCATGGCGCAGAAGGCCGAGGAGTACGGCTCCCACGACAAGACCTTCGAGATCCCGACCACCGGCACGGTCCGCCTCGTCGACCAGGCCGGCAACGTGGTGATCGAGCAGACGGTCTCCGCCGGCGACATCTTCCGCGCCTGCCAGACCAAGGACGACCCGATCCGCGACTGGGTCAAGCTGGCCGTCACCCGCGCCCGCGCCACCGGCGACCCGGCGGTGTTCTGGCTGGACGAGACCCGCGCGCACGACGCCAACCTGATCGCCAAGGTCAACGCCTACCTGCCGGAGCACGACACCGAGGGCCTGGACATCCGCATCCTCGCCCCGGTCGAGGCCACCAAGCTGTCGGTGGAGCGCATCCGCCGCGGCGAGAACACCATCTCGGTGACCGGCAACGTGCTGCGTGACTACCTCACCGACCTGTTCCCCATCCTGGAGCTGGGCACCAGCGCCAAGATGCTGTCGGTCGTCCCGCTGATGGCGGGCGGCGGCCTCTTCGAGACGGGCGCCGGCGGCTCCGCCCCGAAGCACGTCCAGCAGCTGGTCAAGGAGGACTACCTGCGCTGGGACTCGCTCGGTGAGTTCTTCGCCCTGGTGCCGTCGCTTGAGCAGTACGCGACGGCCACCGGCAACACCAGGGCCAAGGTCCTCGCCGACACCCTGGACCGCGCCACGGCGACCTTCCTCAACGAGGACAAGTCCCCCTCGCGTCGTATCGGCGGTATCGACAACCGCGGCAGCCACTTCTTCCTGTCCCTGTACTGGGCCCAGGAGCTGGCCGCGCAGACCGACGACGCCGACCTGGCGAAGGCCTTCGCCCCGCTCGCCGAGACCCTCACGACGAACGAGCAGACCATCGTCGACGAGCTGATCGCCGTCCAGGGCAAGCCGGCCGACATCGGCGGCTACTACCAGCCCGACCCGGCCAAGGCCGCCGCGGTCATGCGCCCGTCGGCCACCTGGAACGAGGCGCTGGCGAACTTCGCCTGAGCCCTCGCCTCCGCATGACGCCGACCCCGGCCGGGACCACTCCCGGCCGGGGTCGGCCGCTTTCCGCCCCGCTCCACGCTCAGTCGGTGCCGAGCGCCGTGCGCAGGGTGGCGATCGCCTGCCCGATGGCGGCCTCGGCGGCCTGCGTCCCGCGCAGGGCGTCGAGCATCACGAAGTCGTGGATGATGCCCTGGTAGCGCACGGCGGTCACCGGCACCCCGGCCTCGCGCAGCTTGTTCGCGTACGCCTCGCCCTCGTCGCGCAGGACGTCGGCCTCGGCGGTGATCACGAGGGCGGGCGGGAGCCCCTGGAGCTGCTCGGTGGTGGCGCGCAGCGGTGAGGCGGTGATCTCGGCGCGGTCCTTCTCGCTGGTCGTGTACTGGTCCCAGAACCACCGCATGGCGTCGCGTCGCAGGAAGTAGCCCTCGGCGAACTGGCCGTAGGAGCCCGTGTCGAATGCGGCGTCGGTCACCGGGTAGAACAGCACCTGCTGGACCAGCGGGACATCGCCCCGCTCCTTGGCCATCAGCGTCAGCGCGGCCGTCATGTTGCCGCCGACGGAGTCACCGGCCACGGCGATCCGGCCGGCGTCCAGACCACGGCCGGCGCCCTCGGCGACGATCCAGCGGGCCACCGCGTAGTTCTGCTCGACGGCGACCGGGTAACGGGCCTCGGGCGAGAGGTCGTACTCGGGGAAGACGACCGCGGCCCGCGCGCCCACGGCCAGCTCGCGCACCAGCCGGTCGTGGGTGTGGGCGTTGCCGAACACCCAGCCCGCGCCGTGGATGTAGAGGATCACCGGCAGCACTCCCTCGGCTCCCGCCGGGCGGACGACACGGGCCCTGACCTCGCCGGTGGGCCCACCCGGCACGGTCACCCACTCCTCGTCCACGGCCGGCTTCCCGATGTCGCCCGACTGCACCTCGTCGACGACCTTGCGGCCCTCGACCGGACCGAGGTCGAAGAGGTACGGCGGGTTCGCGGTCGCCTCGGCGAAGGCCGCGGCGGCGGGTTCGAGGACGGGCCGGCGGTTGGTGGTCTCGGTCATGACGATCTCCTCGGAGCGGGTGCCGCGGGAGGGGGTCGGCCGGCGTCGTTCGCCGGGTCGGCGGCACACCACGAGAGTAGCGCCCTATTTAATCGTGCACAACTGATATGCCCACGATTTATTGCCGAGCGATCACTTCCTGCACAATCACTTCGTGCACGATAGAATGGAGTGACTCGCAGGTAGGGTGGGAGATCGTCATGCAGAGCACGGGACCGAGGAGCGACACCGTGAGCACAGCCGGCGACATCGTGAGCGCTGCCGGGGCGGAACCGGCCCAGGGGCACACACTGCTCCTGGACGACCAGCTCTGTTTCGCCCTGTACGCCGCCTCGCGCGCGGTGACGGCCCGCTACCGGCCGCTGCTCGACGCGCTGGGGCTGACCTATCCGCAGTACCTCGTCATGCTGGTGCTCTGGGAGCAGGACTCGATCTCCGTGCGCGACCTGGGCGCGGCGCTCCAGTTGGAGTCCAGCACCCTCTCCCCGCTGCTGAAGCGCCTGGAGGCCGGCGGCCTGCTGCGGCGCGAGCGCCGCAGGGACGACGAGCGTTCCGTCGCCATCCGCCTCACGGACTCCGGCGCCCGGCTCGAGGAGAGGGCCCGGACTGTCCCCGTGGAGATCGGCGAGGCCATGGGGCTGTCCCCCGAACAGCACACCATGGCCAAGCAGTTGCTGCGGCTGCTCACTTCCAACGTCAGCCGGACGTGACCGGCCGGCGCGGGCTCCCGCGCCTCAGTTCGCAGCGTCGAGCCTGACCCGCTGCTCGTGCGTCAACTCCAGCTCCACCGCGGCCAGGTTCTCCTCCAACTGCGCCACCGACGACACCCCGGCCAACGGAACGATCGGGAACCGGCCCCCCGACTGCCAGGCCAGCACGACCTGGTTGACGGTCGCGCCGGTCTCCCGCGCCACCTCGCCGAGCACCTTCGTCCGGGCGGGGGTGCCCGGGTGGTCGTAGTCGGACGGCAGCGCGTCCGGCCGTACGTAACCGCCCTTGAGCAGCGGTGAGTAGGCGACCAGAGTGAGGTCGGGCTCGGCCTCCAGATAGCTCAGCAGTTCGGCGGTGGCCGCGCCGAGGGTGCCGTCCGCCCAGAGGTCGTCCGGGACGTCGGTCCGCGGCCGCAGGTAGCTGTGGTGGTACTGGAGCACCTCGTAGCCCGGCAGGCCGGCCGCCGCGGCGAGGGCGCGCGCCCGCTCCACCCGCCACACGGCGTGGTTGCTCACGCCGAGCAGCCCGACCGTGCCCTCCGCGACGAGGGCCGCGAACCCCTCGACGGTCTCCCGCGTCGACACCGTACGGTCCTCGATGTGCGCGTAGAGCAGGTCGAGCCGCTCCACCCCGAGCCGCTCCCGGCTGCGCTCCGCCGACTCCCGGATGACCGCGGCCGACAGGCCCTCGGCGTTGTCGACATAGCCGGTGCCGGGCGCGAGGGGCCGGGCGCCCAGCTTGGTGGCGATGACGATCTCGTCACCGACGCCCCGGCTGCGCCGCCAGCGGCCGAGCAGTTCCTCGCTCTGGCCGCCCTGCCCGCCGTCGGTCCAGTAGGCGTAGTTGTCGGACGTGTCGATGAAGTTCCCGCCGGCTTCGACGTAGCGGTCGAGTATCGCGAAGGACGTCCTCTCGTCCGTCCGCGAGCCGAACAACATCGCGCCGAGCGCGAGCACACTGACCTCGCGACGGGTCCCGGGGTCACTGCCGATCGTGCGGTACCTCATGCCGTTGCCTCCCCTTCCGCCCGGCTCTCGGGCCCGCACGGGAGTCTGCAACTTGAAGCGCACGCGAAGTCAACGCCATTGCCGCGCACTATTCTTCGACCGTGATCGAACCGACGCACCGTCCCGAGCTGCGGCTTCCCGAGATGCCCCTGCACGATCCGTTCGTGGTCGCCGACGACACGACCCGCACGTACCACCTCTACACGTCCAACGACCCGGCCGTCTCGGGTGTGGAGGGCACCGGGACGATGGTCTACCGCAGCACCGACCTACGGGACTGGACCCGTCCCGTGGTGGTCTTCCGGACGGCCGACCAGCCGGGGATCTGGGCGAGCGACGGCGCGTGGGCGCCGGAGGTGCACGCATGGGACGGCCGGTACTACCTGTTCACCACGCTGCACGACGAGAACAAGCCGCTGGAGGTGCCGCCGGCCAACCGGTGGGGCACGCCGTTCCGGTTGCCGAACCACATGCGCGGCACCATCACGGCCGTGTCGGACTCCCTGACGGGGCCCTTCACCGTCGTCGACCCGGCGCGCCCCACCCCGCCCGAGAACCTCATGACCCTCGACGGCACGCTCTACGTCGACCCGTCCGGGCAGCCCTGGATGGTGTACGCGCACGAGTGGCTGCAGACCGTCGACGGGACCATGGAGGCGATCCGGCTGGCGCCCGACCTGACCCGGACCATCGGGGAACCGGTCTTCCTCTTCAAGGCCTCCGACGCGTCCTGGCTCACCGAGCAGATCCCCGGCGGGGTGCCGCACCAGCTCGCGCCGTACATCACCGACGGCCCCCAGCTGTACCGGACGCCCGACGACTCCCTGCTGATGCTGTGGTCGACGTACGAGAAGAACGTGGCCGGCGACGACGGCACCATCAGCGGCGGCTACGTCCAGACCTACGCGGTCTCCGGATCGGGTGACCTCACGGGGCCGTGGGAGCAACGACGGCCGCTGGTCCGGGAGGACAGCGGCCACGGCATGCTGTTCCGCACGTTCGACGGACAGTTGACGATGATCGTCCACCGCCCCTTCGAGAAGGCCCGGGGCAAGCTCTACGACATGGAGTTCGCCGGCAGCGAGTTGCGGGTGCTGCGCAGGCGTGCCGATCTCGACGGCGGCGGCTGACCCCGACGCCCGCGACCAGTCGCGCATGTTCCCCCGGGGAGGGACATGCGCGGCTCGGCGCTCGCGGTCGAGGTCCGTCCGCTACCGATCGGGGCCCGTCCGGTACGGATCGGGGCCCGTCCGGTACGGATCGGGGCCCGTCCGGTACGGATCGGGGCCCGTCCGGTACGGATCGGGGCCCGTCCGGTACGGATCGGTCAGGTGCAGCTCAGGTAGTTGTAGCCGACGACCCGCGTGCTGCCGTCACCGTCGGGGAAGGTGTAGTTGCCGTCCGCGTTGCGGCTGAGGTTGAAGTCGCGCACGATCCCGTCGTAACGCAGGTTCGCGGTCAGGCCGTCGGCGGTGCTGCCGAACACGAAGTACAGCCACTTGTCCATGTGCCCGAAGGTCTCCTGGCCGACTGATCCGTCGACACCGAGGGCGAAGTACCTCTGGTGTCGTCGGTGTAGCTGTCGGCACCGTAGACGTACGCGAGCCCGCTGTACGTCCCGCTCGCGGCGGCCGGCGTGGTCCCGAGCGGGAGGGTGGGATGCCGTCCCCCACGCCGCCTGGGAACTTCCCCCGGCTCTGGGACGCCGGTGGGACCATCGATGGAGCATGCACCGAACACACACGCGACGAACACAAGATGCGCACGAGGTGAAAATGCTCTAGGGTCCGATCTCCGACCGACCGATTACTAGGGGCAACCTGTGACAGCCACCGTCGATCCGGAACGATTCGCGGCGTTCCTGCGGTCGTTGAAGGAGCGGTCCGGCCTGAGTTACGAAGCGCTCGCCCAGCGCACCGGCAGCAGCAGATCCTCCCTCCACCGCTACTGCTCGGGTTCGTTCGTACCGCCGGACTACGGCCCCGTACACCGCTTCGCGTTGATCTGCGGAGCCTCCCCGACCGAGTTACGAGAACTGCACCGGCTCTGGGCCGTCGCGGACATGAGCCGGATGCGCGACGCGGGCGAGGGCGCGGGGGAAGGGAAAGCGGAAGGGGAGTCGAAGTCTCCGGAAGCGGTCGGGTCCCCCGCGAGAACGGACGTGACGGAACCGGTGCCGACGGCGGTGGTTGATGCCGCGCCGACGGCGACCGGGACCGGGACGGCGGCAGCAGCGGCAGCGGCGGTCAACCCCTGGCGCCGACGCGCGCTGCCGATCCTCGGCCTGTGCCTCCTCCTTCTGGTGGCCGGCGGGACCTGGATGACCCTGGCGACCCGTCAGCGGGCCGCCGCCGAGGACGCGGACGACGGACGACTGCTGTTCTCGGCCGCGTGCGCGGAACCGGTCGGCATGGGACAGCACGACACCTGTGTCGAGGAGGTGCAGCGACTGCTCGCCGCGGCCGGCGCGGACATCTCCGTGGACAGCTCCTTCGGACCGCAGACCCTGCGTCGCGTCACCGCGTTCCAGGTGCTGCACGACCTCGATCCGGACGGCGTGGTCGGCACCGAGACGAAGCGGGCGCTCTACGCCCCGAAGGCGCGCGTACGAAGCTGGTCACCGAAGAAGGTGCGACAGCGCATCCGCCAGGTGTTCGCGGAGGACCCCGACCACGCGGTCGCGATCGCCGACTGCCAGTCGTTCCTCGACCCGCTCCACATCCTGCCGAACACCAACGGCACCAGGAACTGGGGGGTCTTCCAGATCTCCGACACCCGGCTGCGCGAACTCGGCGGCACCCCGCGCAAGGCCCTGGAACCGGAGTGGAACATCCAGGCGGCCCACCGACTGTGGGAACGCGCGGGCGACTTCGGTGACTGGCCCTACTGCGAGCGCGCGTACACCGAGTCCTCCTCCTGAACCGAGAAAGCCGTACCGGCTGCACCGATACGGCTTTCGACCTGCCGCTCAGCAAGTCGGGACGACAGGATTTGAACCTGCGACCCCTTGACCCCCAGTCAAGTGCGCTACCAAGCTGCGCCACGTCCCGTCGCGTCCGTCACGGTGCTCCGTGTGAACGCGCAGGTAAACCCTACCCTACGTGCCCCTGGCACCGAGTTCGGGCAGCCCCTGCGGCGTCCCGGCGAGGTCCGCGCGAAGGCGGGCCCGGATGTGCAGGATCAGTGCGGCCAGGTCGGCGCAGTACACGGACGGGTTGCGGAAGCCGGTGCCGGGGGCGTACCGGTGGGCGAAGAGTCCGCCCCCGCACACGGTGACCAGGGGGCAGCGTCCGCAGATGGGCCCCAACCCGACGGTGCCCGACTGGCGCTGACGGATCTGCGGTTGGTCGAGGACTTCGTCGAAGGTGTGCCGGAAGACGTCGAGACCCGTCTCCGGCGCCCCTTCGTAGGCGACCTTGAGGGAGTCGGACTGCTCGATGGAGCCGTCGGTCTCGATGACGGCCAGCGTCGCCGGGGCCAGGCCGACGGACTCGGTGCGCATCGCGCCCCCGAGGACACCGGCCATCAGCTCTTCGAAGAGCCGGACGCCTGTCTCCCGTACGGGCGCGTCGTACCAACGGTCGAACACGAGCCGCAGCCAGTCGGCGTACGGCGTCCCTCCCTGGTTGGGCGGCGTCATGGGGTGAGCGGTCACGGGCGGAACGACGGGTATCCGCTGCCGACGATCGGCGAGTCCCGGGGGTGGGGTCTCCCAGGTGCCGTGCGGCAGAAGGAGGTCGATGCGCGGAGGGCGCGAGTCCAGCAGGGCCTCGTAGGTCTCCACGGGGTCGTTGGCCAGGTCGATCGTGCACAGCAGGCCCGCGTACAGGTGCCGGTACTCGGGCGCGCCGAGCCGAGCGAGGCCCTCCAGCACGCGCCCATGGCTCCCCCGGCCCCTGGGGAACCTCCGGTGCCGGTCGTGGCCGGCGCGGGTGCCGTCGAGGCTGACGCTGACGCCGACCCGGTACCGCCGCAGCACGTCCAGGTTGTCGGGGGTGAGGAGCACGCCGTTGGTCTGCAGGGAGAAGCGGACGGGCACGTCGGCCTCCGCCAGCCCCTTCTCGAGAACCTCGAGCAGTTCCCCGAGCCGCCTGGCCCCGAGGAGCAGCGGCTCCCCACCGTGCAGGACGACCCGCACATCGGGCAGCCGATGGGCCACGGCGTGCTCGACGACCCGCCGCACCACCTGCCGGGCGACGGCCGGCTCCATCACCCGGGGTTTGGCCTGCCAGCTGGTGTCGGCGGAGTGGTAGACGTAGCAGTAGTCACAGTCCAGGTTGCAACGGCTGTGCACCTTGAGGATGAACTGGCTCAGGGACACGTAAGTCAACCGGACCGACGGAGAGGTCACCGCATCGGTGATTCAGCGTAGATTGCCGACTCGAACTCGGCGAAGTGCGCGGCATCCGGATCAGCGGCCTCCTGTTCGAGGCGGCGCAGCATGTGGCCAAGGACGTTGTTCGCGGTGACGGTGCGAGTACGGTCCTCGACAGACCGCTCCAGGCCCACACTGGGAATGACAGGGGCCGTGGTGGGCACGACTGTCGAGGACGATTGAAATGGCACCGCTCTCCTCAGGAGTCAAAGCTGATCAGGGGCGTCCGCTCGGCGGGATACGCCCTCGTGTGCGGAGGATAGCAGCGGCCAAAATCGGACGGCGGGACCCTGCACAGGGTGCCACACAGAGCCTCGGCGCGCTGATTGAGCCTGAACCTGGTTCATGGCACGGAATCAGAAGGTGAAGGGTGATTCGATGTCCGCGTCCAGACGCACTCCGCTCGCCACCGCCTCGTGGGTCGGGTGGTTTTCGCCCAGGGTGCGGACCGCGAGTTGCAGAGCGCCGTTGCGGTGCTCCTGCGACTCCTCCGTCGCGCCGCACCCGGCGAGGTCGACCGCGAGGTTGGAACGCAAGGTGACGATGTCGTAGTGGTCGTCTCCCAGGATCCCGACCGCCCCCGCCAGCGCGCGGCGTTCGAGGTCGATGGCAGCCTCCGGCTCGCCGCCGTCAGCAAGGCAATTGGCGTAGTTGATCATTGCGTCCAACGTGTAGGGGTGGTCCGCCCCCAGAGTCTCGGTCAATGCCCGCAGAGCACCTTCGGACGTGGCACGGGCAGTTGCTGCCCGACTGCGCAGCCGTAGATAGATCGCCAGGTTGTTCTGACACCCCAGTGTGTAGGGGTGTGACGCCCCCAGCGTCTTCCTCTGGCGGGCCAGAATGTGTTCGGCATGGTCATGGGCGCTGTCGACCTCGTCGAGGGCCGCGAGGACGTTGGCCAGGTCGGCGCGGGCCGCGAGGGTGTCGGGGTGGTCCCTTCCCCGGTCCTCGGCGTAGACCAGATGGACGGACGAGACGAGGTCGTGGGCCTCCTCGTAGCGGCCTGCCCGGCGCAGTGCCACCGCGTGGTTGCGTTGGGTGGACAGCGTCTGGGGGTGCCTGGGGCCGAGCTTTTCCCAAAGCTTCTGACACGTCTCTTCCAGAAGGACGAGTGCGGTCCAGAGATCACCCGTCTCACGCAGGTCGCGGGCGTAGTTGGAGGCCGCGCTGAGGGTGTAGATGTTCGTGGGGCCATTGAGCTCGAGCCGGTCGAGGTAGACCTTCCGGTGGATCTCCAGCGCCGCGCGCCGGTTCCCGCACAGATACTCGGCGACACCGAGATTGCTGGCGTGCATGGACAACCTGAGTTCGTTGGGGCCCCAAAGCTCCTTGCTGGCCTCGTAGGTCGCGCGGTCCCACTCCCGAGCCTCGGTGTAGCGGCCCAGCGCGTTCAGGTCGGCGGCCACGTTCGTGGCCGCGAACAGAGTTCGTCGGCGATCAGGATTCTCGAGCGCCGCCAACCTGCGGTGAACGTCGCGGTCGTTCTTCCATGCCTCGCGCGAGTCGCCCTGGGAACGCAGCACGTTGCCGAGTTGGATGCGCAGAGCCAGAACCTGGATGTTGTCCGGGCCCAAGCGCTCGGTCCATGCCTCGATGACCCGCCGGGCGGTGTCCCTGGCTGATGCCAGCAGATTACGGCGCCACAGGCAGCGCACGGTGTCGATGATCCACTGTTGTACTTCCCGATCATCGCTGTCCGCTGCCCGGCTGGGCCACAGGTGCGGCAGCAACTGCGCATAGCGGGGCCACTTGTCCGGGTTGACCGGGGCCCTGGGGTTACCGGCGGCCAGCGCCGCGTGCACCACGGAACGCAGGCGCAGGCTTCGCTCGGCGGGGAGCGAATGCCGGACCTCGGCCTGTACGAGACGGTGGACGACGAGGGTGCCCTCGCTCCTGTTGGCTTGGGCCAGCCCGAACCGGTTGATCTCCTGGAAGATCTTGCCGATGGTCACCGCGATGGTCACCTCGTCCCGGGGGACGCCCTCGTCGAGCGTGAGGGCGTCCATCAAGGAGGGGGTGTAAAGAAGATCCATGGGAATGGGGTCGGCGCCGAAGAAACAACAGATCTCCAACAGGTCCGCCGCAGCGGGGTTGTTGGCCCGGATCTCCTCCAACGACACAAGCCAGCCCGCCATCTCCAGTGAGGGCTTCTCGGTGCGTTTGAGCAATTCCGTCGTCTGTGTACGCAGCAGATGCAGATAGTGGTCGACGGGCATGGCGGTGACGTCCAGCCACACAGCGGCCTGGTGGATGGCGAGGGGGAGGTCACCGAGTTCGTGCGCGATCTGCCCCGCACTGTCCTGGGCGAGGCTCGGGTTGTGCCGACTGAGGAGAGCCACACTCTCGGCCCTGCTGAACACCTCGACCGGGAGTACGTTTCCGACTTCTTCCCACGTGCGGTCGCGGGAGGTGACGAGCACATGCCCACCCGGCGGCATCTCGGCGGGCAGCCACTCGGCCGTCCCGCCCGGGGCACCCGCGCTGTCGAAGACGATCAGCCAGTTGCCGTACGGCGTTCCGCCGGCCAGAGCCCTGAGCACGCGCTGGGCGGTGGCCGGGGTGTCGTCCCCCTGTTCGATGCCGAGTTCGGGTGCGAGGCGCGCGAGTCCGGAGGCGATGGCCGCGGGTTCGGCGGCCGGAACCCACCACACCACGTCGTAGGCGCCGAGATAGCGATAGGTGTACTCCAGGGCCGTCTGCGTCTTGCCGACCCCTCCGAGGCCCACGAGGACGTGGGGCTTCGAGGATCCCTCGGTGGACGTCAGCCGGTTTCGCAGTTCGTGGAGCAGGGCGTTCCGTCCGGTGAAGCCGATGTTCTGCTGCGGCAGCGACACGACAGGCGTCGTCGTGCCCGGATAGCGCGGGGGTTCCGGAGTGGGCAGGGCGGGTACCCCGCGCGCCGGGGCAGAAGGGGGAGGGCCGACACTCTGCCGCAGTCGGCGTACGGCGTTCACAGCCGTGAGGTGGGCGATGCTGGGGGCGTCCGCGCGGTCGAAGGGCGGCTCGAGCATGCGCGTGGCCTCGTGGATGCGAACCGCCACGACCTCGGGGGCCAGTGCCCGTTCCCTGGCCTTCAAGGCCCTCCAGAGCGCCCCGGCCTGCGGCAGCGCCGCGTACTTCTCGGACAGCAGAACGAGGACCCTGCCCACTTCGGCCAGGGTACGCAACATGTCCGGAGCGGTCTCGCGCCGCTCGGTTTCGGTGATGTCCCGCAGAGTGACGTGGAACCCGGTGGACTCCAGATGCCACGCTGCCCACTCCGCCCAGATCCGGTCCTCAGGTGCGTAACTGACCAGGAGACGGGCGGCGTTGCTGGCCCTGCTCTTGTTCATGTACGCGGTCAGCAGCCGTTGCCTCTCCTCGTCCCTCAGAGGAACAACGCGCTCGACCTCGCCCTCGGTGAGCCAGTTCGTCAGCCGTTCACATGACGCCAGTACCGTGCCTTCCTGTAACGGCCGGTCCCCGACCGTCGCCAAAATCTCCTCGTACGCGTAGAACGTCTTGTAGGGGATCTCCACATCGCCCCAGTACTTCTCGATGGTGTCCTCCCCCACCCACGACAGATGAGCGCCGAAGACATCCCTGGCGCGGTCGCGGCTGATCTCCAACCGTTCCCGCTCGGCGTCCTCGACCCGCATGGGCACGGGCAGTAGGCGTATCTTCCGTTGGGCGCCCCGGGTCACAGCCCGCGCCACGTGCGCGGATCCGCGAATGTTCTGCAGGTTGTAGACGAACCCCAGTACCAGGAGGTCGGGGAACAGCACGGTGCAGATGCCCGAGGTGTCGGTGACTCCGGTACGGCTGTCGATCAGGACGTAGTCGTAGCGGACGGCCATCTCCGTGCGCAGCGCCGCCAGGAACTTGCCGCCGCCGAGATCCCTGTAGAAGGCACGCCAGTCGAAGGAGGTGACTGCGTCCGAGTAGGCCGCGTTCTGTCGTCCGGCGGGCAGGAAGTCCAGCCGCCCGCCGCTCGCGAACCTGAGGTCGAGTCCGACGACGTACGGCGTGAGGTCCAGGGTCCGGCGGAACCAGCCGTCGTCCTGCGGGACCTTTGGACGACCGGGCAGGAGCACCTCGTTCTGGTATGCGCGCAGCAGGTCGATCAGGCCGTCGGTGTCACGCAGTTCGGGGTCGGTGAGCAGCGGGTGGAAATAGCTGTGCAGCCCTGGGGCCTCCAGGTCCCAGTCGACGACCAGGACGCGCTTGCCCTGGCTGGCCAGGATCCACGCGACGTTCGCCAGGGCCAGCGTCCGTCCGACGCCCCCCTTGAACGAGTAGAACGTGATGATCTGGCCTTTGCCGTCCCGTGCGCTGGAGGGGCTCATCCGGTCTCCTGGGCAGTCGTGGTCGGGCGACGTCAGAGTCGGGGCATCGGCTGGGGCGACGGGCCCGGTGGCAGACGCCGGGCATTCCCCCTGGCGGCGATCCGGTTCTGGGTCACGGTCACCGCCCGTGCGAGCATGGCGTCGAAGTCGTGCTGGTCCACCGGCGCCCAGAACACCGGGTCGTGGGGATCGTTCCGGCGCATCCAGTTCCGCTCGAAGACGCCTCTGACGCCGTCCCACAGTTCCGCGTTGTCCGTACGCGACTCCGTGTCGTGCTCGTGGCAGGGCACCAGGACCGCGGTTGTCGGGTGGTGCATCTGGTCGTATTTGACGAGCACCCCCCGATACGGCGCCTCGCACGCCGACCAGGCGTCCACCAGCAGGACACACGCCTGATTGAGGTGGAGTGCCCTGTTGAGACAGCGGATCAGCTGGGTGCTCACCGCCCTTACGCTCGCGGTGTGTCCGTCCCCGGTGATGACGCGCTTCGCGCGCTCCACCACCGTCGGGAGGCTCGGTGGGCTGTACGGCGCCCACAGGCACGGCGCCTCCCCGTAGTACGTGGTGCCGGAACGACCCATCGGGGGACGCGACTTGGTGCCGGCCGCGACGAATATCATGACGTGACCGGCGAGTTCGGTCGCCTCTTCGGCCGGGAAACAGCCCTGGACGGTCGAGAGGTCGAAGTCCGGTGGTTCGTCGACGGGAAGGTTGAACGGGTCCGCCGCATCGCGCACCCGGCGGGCCACATGCTCGACCACGTTCCAGTACGCCGCGCCACCCGGGTCCGACTGCATCAGTTGCAGCAGCCCGTGCTCGAGGTACGTCTCCCCGAGGCCCGGCTCGGTGTACTGGACGGCTTTGACCTCGGCCGGCATCCGGCGCTGCGGCACGGGCTCCCAGAGCACAGGGACCAGCGCTCGCGGTTGGACTGAGGTCTTGTCCTGGTAGCGCTTCACCCGCGCGGCGAAGTGGGTCCACTCCTTGCCGCAGTACTCACTGCGGAAGTACGCCTCCGAGTAGAGCGCGACCATGGCCCTGCACGAGCCGACCGCCCGGCTAAGTTCCAGCAACCAGTCGTCGCCGAGGAGGATGTTCTCGACGTCACGGAAGGTGGGCTGCCGAGCCGCCACTGTCATGGGCAGGTCAAGTACCTGCAGCAGGTCACTGTAGAACCGCCCCACGTAAGCAGCGCGGTCGTCCCACCGGGCATAGCTGAGAAAGAAATACGGCTGATCCAAGGCGCCCCCCAGCGTGCCGCGCCGCACCGACGGCACCGAGGTACTACCCAGCCACTGCCGCTCTCAGACATCCGAGCGGCTGTCGAGTGAACAGTCGACGACGGTGGCCTCGGCTCCGTGCTGCCTCCGGCGCGGCTGGGTGTCCTCAAGCCCGGGCGTCAGCTGACCGGTTGCTCGATATCCGCGTCGATGGGCCGCCAGTTGGTGACAGCCGCGGTCAGCGGGTGGTCACCGCCGAGTTCCTTGCTCTCCCAAGCACGCCGCTTCGCCTCGGCGTGGAGGCGGTCGGCTTCCTCGTGTGACCTCTCGGACTCGTCCGACGAGTCCCGGCGCAGTTGGACCGCCAGGTTCGAGGCGGCGGCGATGGAGAGGTAGTGGTCGGCACCGAGCACACCCGTGAGGCGCTCGTAGGCCTCACGGGCCACAGCCACGGTCTTGGGTTGATCATCGTTCGCCGACAGGTCCGTCGCGTGGTTCAGCATGCACGTGAGTGTGTACGGATGCCGGGCCCCGAGCAGCCGGCGGAATCGGTCGGCGGTGCGGGTCGACAGTTCCAGAGCGGCCTGCGGCTGTCCGGTCAGGCGGAGCAGCACAGCGAGGTTGTTGGCGCAGGTGAGGGTGAACACATGGTCCGGGCCGAAGCGGCGCTCATAGTGGGCGAGGGTGTTTTTCGCCAGTTCGCGGCCGCTTTCCGCCTCGCCCCGGTCGTAGAGGTCCGCGCTCAGGTTCGTCGCGATGGCGAGGGTGTCGTGATGGTCGGAACCCAGTTGTTTCTTCGCCTGCTCGTAGGTCTCGCTGGTCAGCTCGT
This sequence comes from Streptomyces sp. MB09-02B, assembly GCF_033794485.1. NCBI lineage: Bacteria > Bacillati > Actinomycetota > Actinomycetes > Kitasatosporales > Streptomycetaceae > Streptomyces > Streptomyces sp. MB09-02B. The sequence continues at coordinate 10,324 of NZ_JARGEE010000085.1, read as the reverse complement.
ACGCGTCTTCGTACTGGCCGAGCCGGCGGTGCAGGACGGCCACCCCGAGGGAAGCGCGGAAGGTGATCAGATGGCCGGGACCGAGCGCGCGCCGACTGCGCCTCAGCGTGTCCTGCAGCAGCTTCAGCGCGTCGTGAAGCGCTCCGGCGGCGCGCAGGTCGCGGGCGTAGTTCGTCGCGGAGTTGAGCGTGGCGCGCTGGTCGGGGCCGAAGATCTCCCGCCGCTGTTTCAGGATCTCCCGGTTGGTGTCGCGAGCTGCCTGCCGGTTGCCCGACAGGAACTCGGACACGGCGAGGTTCCCTGCCGCGGCCAGGGTACGTGCGTGGCCATCGCCCAGGAGCCGCTTGGTCCGTCGCAGGGTCTCCCGGTCGCTCTCCATGGCGTCGGCGTACCGGCCGACGCTGCGAAGGTCCGAGCCGAGACTCATGGCCGCGCTCAACGTGTACGGGTGGTCCTCTCCGAGAACCCTGCCGGCCCGCTCGAAGACATCGCTGGTCACCTCGTACGCCTCGGGCAGGCGGCCCTGCTCACGCAGCGCGTTGCCGAGTTCGGTGCGCAGCCGCAGGACGAGCGCGTCGTCCTCGCCGAAGCGGGGCAGCCAGTTGTCGAGGACCTGCCGGGCCGTGCTGTTGGCGGTCTCGGCGTCGCCGCGGCGCCACAGATAGCGCACGGTGTCGCAGATCCACTGCCGCACCGGGAGGTTGCGGCTCTCTTCTGCCCGGGTGGGCCGCAGATGCGGCAGCAGTGTGGCGTAACGCTGCCAGGTGTCGGACTCGTCGGGGTCCTTGGGGTTGGTCTGGCCCAGCACGGCCTGAGCGCGTTCCCGCAGGGCCGTCTGCTCGTCAGGGGTGAGCTGGTCCCGGAGCACGCGTTGGATGAGACGGTGCAGGGTCAGCGTGTCGGTCCGCTGGTCGACCTGGGCGAGCCCGTTGCGGACGATCTCTCGTAGAGCCTGCTCATCAGCAGCGGGTCGGAGAGGCTCGGATCGTGGCCTTCGAGCAGTTCGAGGGCCGGACGGCTGCTGAGCATGTCCCGGGGGATCGGATCAGGCCCGAAGAACGCGCACAACTGGAGCAGGGCCGCCGCGGCGGGGGTACGGGACTTCAGTCGGTCGAGTGACCAGGTGGCCACTGCCGACGTCGGGTAGTCGGGTGCAGACTGGCTGCGCAGGATGTCGGTCATCTGGGTTCGGAGCATCTCCACATAGGTGTCCACGGGCATCGCCGATTCCTGAACGGAGGCGGCGGCGAGGCTCACGGCCAGCGGGAAGTCCCCGAGTTCCTCGGCGACCCGGGCCGCCTCAGCGGGCTCCAGGTCCGGGTTGTAGCGGCGCAGCAGGGCGACGCTCTCCTCGCGGGTGAAAAGGTCCACCTCAACGCGCGCGGCGCGTTCCGCCCAGGCGGGGTTCCGCGAGGTGATGAGGATGTGGCGACCGGGCCCACTGTCCGGAACCAGACCGTCCAGGTCGGACGGCTTCTCGGCGTTGTCATAGACAAGCAGCCAACGCGCGTGGGGGATGCCGCGACGCAGCATCTCCAAGACCTCGTTGCATACGGCCGTCAAGTCCTTGCCGACAAGGGGCACATCGAGATGCCCGGCCAGGGTGATCAGGTCCTGGCGGATCTGCGTCGGCTCCGCCGCGTTGATCCACCAGACGAGAGCGTAGTCCGACTCGAAGCGGTACGCGTACTCGAGAGCGAGTTGCGTCTTGCCCACTCCACCCAGCCCGTAGAGAGCTTGCGGCAACACGGCGGTGGTGCCGGCTAGCAAACTGTCACGCAGCTTCTCCATGAGTGTGCGGCGGCCGGTGAAGACAGCGTTGCGTTGTGGTCGCCCCCCGATGACCTGCGGTGGAGTACCTGGAAGCGGTGCCGTCGCTGCCAGTTCGTCGACCGTTGGGCGAGTCCCCGGCTCGGCCGCGCCGACCCGGTCGACGGTGGTCAGCAGGCGGGTCACGGCCTCCTCGGCACTGACACCAGCGAGGCTGACCGTCGGAAGGGGCGCGAACTCCACCGGGAGCGGTGAAGCGTCGACCCGCAGAGAGAGGGCCATTCCGATCCGGCCGGACGGATCCCTGCGGCTGATCCGCTGCTGGATCTCCCGCGCCCGCGGCTGGGCGGTGTATTGAGGCGAGAGCAGCACCACCATGCGGGCCTCGCCCTCCAGCGTGGCCCTGAGACCCGCCGGTGCGGCGGTGGCTCCGACGTCGTCCGCTTCGATCGGGGCGAGTGTCGCCTCGTAGCCGGCCGCCCGCAGCACCTTGGCCGTCCAGTCGGCCCACGGCCGGTCGGTAGCGGCGTAGCTGACGTAGAACTCCCTGCGCATGATCGGGGAGGTCCGCTCGTACTCGGCGCGCAGCGTCCTACGGTAGGGCTCCGGCATGTTCTCCAGCTGGGTCACACGGTTGTCGGTGAGCCGAGCGGTCAGTCGTTCGAAGGCGGAGAGCAGCGTGCCCTCCTGTCGGCGCTCTCCGACGGTGGCGGGGATCTCCTCGTACGCGTAACTGGGTTTGTACGGGATCTCGACGCTGCTCCAGTACTGGTCCAGTTCCTCGGGCGGCAACCACTCCAGGAAGGGGGCGAACAGGCTGCGGGCCTGGTAGCGGCCGGCCTCCAGACGGTCGCGGCCGGCGTCCTCGACGCGCATGGGGACCGGCACGATACGGATGTTGCGCTGGGTATGAGCGATGCGGCGGATCGAGCGCGCCACATGTGCGGCGCCGTTGACGCCCTGTCGGCTGAGGGTGAAGCAGTCCACCACGATGTCCGGCATGACGACCGTGCAGATGCTGGCGGTGTCGCTGAGGCCGGTCTGGCTGTCGATCAGCACGTAGTCGTAGCGTGCGGCCATGTCATTGCGGAGCGCGGTGAGGAAGTCGGCGCCGCCCATGCGGTAGAAGGTGCCCCAGTCGAAGGTGCTGACCTTGACCGCGTAGGTGTCGGGGTCCTGCACTCCGGCGGGCAGGAGGTCCAGTTTTCCGCCCGGTGGCAGCCTGAGTTCGGTGCTGATGGCGTACCGGTCGACCCGTGCTCGTTCCCGGTGGTCCGCTCCTTCCGGCCGAGGTGGGTCCGCTTCGTTCTGCGGGGTTGGTCCGGCCGGGCCGGAGTCCACGAGGGGTACCACCGCATGCCGGGCGAAGTCGCCGACCATCTCGATGACACCGGGACTCTCGGTGAGCTCCGGATCGGCAAGCAGAGGCTGGAGATAGGTGTGCAGTCCCGGGGCTTCCAGGTCCCAGTCCACGACGAGGACACGCAGGCCGTTGCTCGCCAGGATCCAGGCCGTGTTGACGAGCGCCATGGTGCGGCCCGTACCGCCTTTGAAGGAGTAGAAGGTGATGATGGTTCCGCTGCCGCGGTCGTCATGGGTCATCGTCTTGCTCTTCCTCAAAGGGCATGGGCTTGAGAAGGCAGGAGGGGCGGGTGGCGATCGGTCTCGCGAGTCCGGGACGGCTCTTGCAGGATTCCGAAAGAGACGAGGTCGTTCTGAGCCTTTGGCGACCGCCGCGTGAAGCGTCCCGTCGAACTGAACCGCACCGATACCCGGCCGATCCAAGGGAAGCGGATCCCCGGCCCCTTTCGCCCAGTTACAGGGGGACATCCCGGACCGCCGCCCAGTAGGCCTTGCTCCGGCTCCGTCACCCGCCTCTTCCGGGTCGCAAGAAACCATGGCCGCGCTGCCCGGATCCGTACCGTGCAACCGCGTCCTCCCCGCCCCGACGACGATGAGCTGCTCGCCGACGTGTGCTCTTCCGACGAGCAGCGGTTCACCACCGTGCAGGGTGATGCGCACCAGGTCAGTCCCTGTTCACGGGCGTGTTCAACACATGGCAACAGCCACAGGAAAGGTTACACAAATCGTGTCTCTTCAGCAGGAATTGCTGGAAGGGGAGGATGGACAAGCCGCCGGGCCCGGCCTCCGCCGTCGTCACAGCGCACTCTCGAAGACGACACAGGTCGTCTTCGGCCCATTGTCTCGCTCTTGAAGAAGGCGCCGCACGGCGTGACCCAACGCCGTCTCCTCGCCGACCACCTCTTCCAGCCGACCGGACGACACGTCGGAGATGTCGATCTGCGGCGTGCGGTCGTGGCTGTTCCGAGGCGCGTCCATGCCTTGCTGCCCCCTGAGAACCGATGGATGCGGAAGAGCTCCCCGCCCCGGCGTAGACCCTGTCCCTGCTCTGCCAGTGCTCTTCGCACGTCCACAAGACAGTTCGTCCCATACTTGCGCATGGGGGCGGTGTTTCGGCAGCGGATTCCGAAGAATGGTGCGGCGATCCCTGAAACTGAATGCCGCCCTTCCGAAAGAGCCGGATCCGAACAGAGGTCGCGCACACCCTGTGCGTGTCTACTCCGGCGGCGTGGGTGTGTCGTGGGTGCGGTACATCGCCTGGACGTCCAGCTCGAGTTGGATGGTGGGGCCTACGACCGCTATGCCTCGGGCGAGCATGGAGCGCCAGTTCAGGGTGTAGTCCTCGCGGTGGAGTTCGGACTTGGCGAGGGCGGCGCAGCGGAGTTCCTCGCCGTAGCCGCCGTTGACGGTGCCGAGGTAGGTGGTGTCGAGGGAGACGGAGCGGCTGACGCCGTGCATGGTGAGGCTGCCCTGGAGGGTCCACTTGCTGCCGCCGCGGTAGGCGAAGCGCGTGCTGGTGAAGTCGATGTACGGGAAGCGTTCGACGTCGAGGAAGTCGGCGGAACGCAGGTGCGTGTCGCGGGTGTTGTTGCCGGTGTTGATGCTGGACGCGTCGATGCGGACGTGGACGCGTGACTGCGTCATGTCCTGCGTGATCGCGAGGCCGCCCTCGAAGCGTTCGAAGCGGCCGTGCACATGGGCCATGCCCACGTGCTTGGCGATGAAGCGGATCGCGGTGTGGGGCGGGTCGAAGAGCCAGGTCCCGGGCGGCGGGAGTTCCAGCGCGCGGGCCGACTGCAGCCACACCCGTTCCCGTGAGACACCGGTGTCCGCGGTGACCTCGACCGTCTCCCGGTGCGGTTCCCATCCCTCAGCCATGATCAACATGCTGTAGGTGCCTGGTGGGAGAGCGGCCGTGAAGAAGCCGTACGGGTCGGTCGCGCCGCGTGCCGCCACGCGGTGGCTGCGTAGTTCCGTCACGGTGACGTCCGCTGCGCCCATGGGCTGGTTCACGGGGTCCAGCACCTCACGGAGGACGACACCCGCGCCGTCCGGCACCGGGAACAGGGCGCCCGCGGCGCCTCCGGGGGCATTCCCGCGTCGCCTCCGGAGCAGTCCGAGGGGCATGGTGTTCACCTTTCGATTCTCGTCATCGGTTGTTGTCGTCGGTTCTTGTCGTCGATTCACGGCGTCGATTCACGGCGTCGGTTCACGGCGGCGATTCACGGCGGCGATTCGCGTCACGCGTTCGCGTCGTGCGACCGCGTCGGCGGCGGTGCGTCGGGCGGGGTCGACGGGGCGGGAGGGTCAGGTCCACACCGGAGGTCGGTCGCCGGCGTGCGCCGCCCTCAGGATCTCCAGGGCGTCCGCCGTGGAGATCGGGCGCGGGTTGGCGTACGCCTGTGCCGTCACCTGCGCCGCAGCCGTCGCCAAGTCGGCTTCGGCCAGGCCGAGTTCCGCCAGCGACCGGGGGGCGCCGAGGCGGCCCGAGAGGTCCCACAGGCCCCGGGCGGCGTCGTCGGTGGTGAGCGCTCGGGCGAGCGCCGCCATGGCCTCGGGGGCGGCCGGGGCGTTGTAGGCGAGGGCGTACGGGAGGACGACCGTGTGGGTCTCGGCGTGTGGGAGGCCGAAGGTGCCGCCGAGGACGTGGCACAGCTTGTGGTGCAGGCCCATCGTGGTCGCGCCGAGCGCCGTGCCGCAGAGCCAGGCGCCGTAGAGGGCACGGCCGCGCGCCTCCAGGTCCCCGGGGTCGGCCGCCACGTCGGGCAGCGCGCCGGCCATCGCCCGGGCGCCCTCCTGCGCCGTGAGCGACACCAGCGGCGAGGCGTCCGGCGCGTACAGGGCCTCGGCGGCGTGGGCGACGGCGTTGATGCCGCTGGTCACGGAGAGGGGCACCGGGAGGGTGAGGGTGAGTCCGGGGTCGTAGACGACGCTGCGCGGCAGGACCGACCGGGCACGGCCGGTGCGCTTGGCGCCGCGCTCGGTCAGGCCCCAGACCGGGGTCATCTCGGAGCCCGAGTACGTCGACGGCACGGCGATCAGCGGGAGTTCGGTGCGCAGCGCGATCGCCTTGCCCAGTCCGATCGCCGAGCCGCCGCCGACCGCCACGCAGCCGTCCGCGCCCACGGCCCGCGCGGCGCGGACCGCCTCGTCGGCCACCTCCACGGGCACGTGCTGGCGAGCCTGCGCGAACACTCCGGCGCACGCGTCGCCGAGCGCCCGCGCGACAGCCCGTGCGGTCTCGGCGCCTCTCGGCCCGCAGACCACCAACAGGGCGCGCAGCCCGAGCCGTTCGGCCTCCTCCGGCACCGCCGTCACCGATGCGCCGGGGCGCATCACGACCCGCATCGGCTGGGCCTCGTACACGAACTCCATCGCCGTCACGACCTCTCCGGGTGGCGCTCGGCCGGTACGTCGTCCGACGTGTTGAGCACGAGGTCGAAGCGCGCGTGGCGGAACGGGTTCGCGATGCCGAACCGCCGTGCCAGCGACGGGTCGTCGGTCTCCGCGAAGTCCTGTACGAGGCTCTCCTTGACCGCGAAGACCGCGTCCGAGTCGAGGTGCTCGCTGCCGGCCACGAAGATGTGCGTGGTGACCGGGGTGTGTCCCTCGGCCGAGGCGATGAAGTGGATGTGCGCCGGGCGGTAGGGGTGCCGGGCCGTCGCCCGGAGGAGGTCACCGACCGGGCCGTCCGTGGGGATGGGATACGGGCTCGGCACACAGGTACGGAACCAGAAGCGCCCCTCGGTGTCGGCCGTGAACAGTCCGCGGCCGTTGCCCGCCGGCTGGACGTCGGGCTGCTGGACGTCGTAGTAGCCCTCGGCGTCCGCCTGCCAGACGTCGAGGGTCGCGCCGGGGAGCGGGGTGCCGTCCCGGGAGAGCACACGTCCGCTGATCACGCACGCTTCGCCGGCGCCGACCAGGTCGATGTCGGCGCCGAGTTCGCGGGCCGGGGACTCGGTCATGTGGAACGGGCCGAGGACCGTCGACTCGGTCGCGCCCGCGCGCTCGTCGCTGTTGATGGTCTCGACGAGCATCGAGACGCCGAGGACGTCCGACAGGAGGACGAACTCCTGCCGGGTGTCCGTGCAGGCCTGCCCGGTCGCCGTGAGGAAGGCGATCGCCCGCTCCCACTCCGCCGTCGTGGGCTCGGTCTCGCGGACGAAGGCGTGGAGGTGGCGGGTGAGGGCGGCCAGCAGCTCACGCAGGCGCGGATCAGCCGTGCCGTCGAGGCTGGCGACGACGGCCTCCGTGATGCGGGTGGTGAATTCGGTGGTCATGTCCGTGGTCATACCACTGCTCGCGCCCTCGTCGACGTCCCTGCGCGCGGTGCTCGTCCCGGTGCTCGTCCCGGTGTTCGCACCGGTATTCGCCCCGGTGCGCTCCCCGGTGTTCGCACCGGTGCTCTGGCCCGTGGTCTGGCCCGTGCCGGCGTCCACGGCCGGATCGTGGCTCGCGTCCCTCATCGGATTGTCGCTCGCGTCCCTGGTCATGTCTGAGGCCCTCCGGTCAGCCGTGCCCGAGGATCCGCCGCACCGCCCCGGTCAGCAGCCGTTCGGCCTCCTCGGGGGACGCGGCCGCCGTCGCGTGGCGGAAGGCGACGTAGCCGTCCGGCCGTACGAGGAGCGCTCCCCCGTCGGCGGTCTCGCGGAGCCGTGCCCAGTCGCCGTACGGGTCCTCGTACTCCTGGCCGGGGCCGATGACGGCGGTGGCGATCTCCAGGTCCTGGGCCTCGGCGGCCCGTAGCCAGTGGGCGCCGCCGATACCGGTGAGCAGGGTGAAGCGGCCCCGGCCGACGGTGTCGAGGGTGGAGAGGGTGCGGGTGCCGGAGGTGATCCAGGCGTGCGGGAGCTTGGCTCCGGGGCGGGAGGTCGGCTGGTGGTACAGCTCGGGGTCGCGGTCGAAGCCGGGGTCCGGCGTGCCGTCGGGGACGACCGCCGCGGAACTGTCGGCGGAGTACCGCTGGTTGAGGTCGACGCCGTGCGCGTTGAACTCGTACACCTTGAACGCGATCGCCTCCCGGAGCCTCGCCCGCTGCTTCTCGGCGGCCTCGGTGTCGTCCTTGCGGGCGGTGATGTTGGCCCACAGCTGTTCGGGGGTCTGCGGGGCGAGCCCGTCGAGCGCCTCGAAGACGGGGGCGGTCTCGCCGATGGACTTGTTGGCGCGGGTGACGATCTGCCTGCCGATCGGGGCGCGTTCGGCGGTGTAGGTGTCGAGGAGCGCGGGGGACGCGGTGCCGTCGAGGACGAGCTTGAGCTTCCAGGCCAGGTTGTAGGCGTCCTGGATGGAGGTGTTGGAGCCGAGGCCGTTGGACGGCGGGTGGCGGTGGGTGGCGTCGCCGGCGCAGAAGACCCGCCCGTCGGAGTAGGTCTCGGCGTACATCTCGTTGACGGTCCAGGCCGACGACGACTTGACGGTCACCGGGATCTCGTCGTCGCCGACCAGCCTGCGGACGATCGACTCGGCGTACTCGGTGGTCAGGTCGGGGGCTCCGGCGGTGACGTCATAGCCCCAGACGATCAGCCACTCGTTCCAGGGGCGTACGCACCGCACCAGGCCCGCGCCGATACCGCCGACGGTGGCGCCGGGGGCCAGCACCCAGTAGAGGGTGGACGGGCGGTGCGCCGTGTACTTGGACAGGTCCATGTCGAAGACGATGTTGATGCTGCCGGCCACGCCCATCTGGCCGCCCATGGGTAGCCCGGCGTCCTCGGCGACCTGGGAGCGGCCGCCGTCGGCGCCGATCAGGTACTTGGCGCGGATGGTGTACTCGTCGCCGCGCAGCCGGTCCTCGACGGTGACCGTGACGCCGTCGTCGTCCTGGACGAAGGACTTGTAGACCGTGCTGAAGCGCAGGTTCGTGCCGCGTGCGACGGCCGCGTCGACGAGGACGGGCTCCATGAGGTGCTGCGGCATGTCGCACATGCGGGTGGGGCTGGCCAGTTCGTGCGCGGCCTGGACGAGCGGGTCGTTGCCCCAGGAGCGGATCCGGCCCAACTCCTCCCCCGCGAGGCTGGTGCAGAAGGTCGTGTCGCCCATCAGCCGCTGCGGCGTGGCCTTCGCGACGACCTCGTCCTCGACGCCGAGGTCGCGCAGCACCTCCATGGTGCGCTGGTTGGTGATGTGCGCGCGGGGCGTGTCCGCGAGGCTCGCGTAGCGGGTGACCACGATGTTCGGGACGCCGTACGTACTCAGGGCGAGCGCGGCGGAGGCGCCGGCGGGGCCACTGCCCACGATCAGCACGTCGGTCACGACATCGGGCTCGACGATGTGCACGGGAGACGCTCCAGGGAATGAGGACAGGCACCGACCGTTCAAGATCATGGAGGGTGGCGCGGGAGCGTGGGTGTCTCAATAAGAGACAGTGCGTGCCGTTTGCTCGAGGTGGTTGTTGCCCGTTCAACCACAGCAGGTACGGTGAGTGGTGTCGTGACCACCGCCGAGCATCTCCCCGTCGACCCTGCCATGGCATCGCTGCGCAGGGCCCGTGAGTCGTTCCTCGAAGGGCGCCGACTGCCCGACGGGGTGCCGGAGGAGGTGGTCGCCGCCTGGAGGCGCGCCCGGTTCTTCGGCGTACGACATGACGGCGTACGGCCTGACGGTGTAGGGCCTGACGGCGTACGCCACGGCGGTGCAGGGCCTGGTGACGTGTGCGCCGATGGCGTACGGCCCGACGGCGAAGCCGCCGACGGCGTACGACCGGGCGAGTCGGACCTGTTGGCGGCGGCCCGGCCGGTGCTCGAACGGCTGGCCCCCGCCTTGGGCACCGGGAGGACGGCGCTCCTGCTGACCGACGAGCGGCTGCGGGTGCTGTGGGCGACCGGGTGCGCGCCGGGCGATCCGTGCCGCGAGGACCTGTCCGAGCAGGTGGTCGGCCCCAACAGCGCGGCGCTGGCACTGCGCACCCGCCGTCGCGCCGAGGTGCACGGCCCGGAGCACTTCCTCGATCTGTGGCAGGACGTGTCCGCCGTCAGCGTGCCCGTGCTCGGGCCGGAGACCGGGCGGACCGTGGGCACGGTGACGGTCACCTCCGAGTTGTGCGCCGGGTGCGCTCCGCACCCGTGGGCCTCCCTCGCCGAGGCGGCCGCCGGCGCCGTGGAGGCGGAGCTGCTGGCGCGGTCGCGGCCGGCCGAGCGGATCCTGCTGGACGCGTATCTGCGGGCCGGGCGGGAGCTGTCTCTTATACAAATCT
>NZ_JARGEE010000859.1:0-1363 GCF_033794485.1 Streptomyces sp. MB09-02B | reverse complement strand
CCCCAGAAGGCGCCCCCCGCCCCTCACTTCGCATCCGCATAACACTCGACCACCGCCGTAGTGAACGGAAACCGCACCGGCGTCTCCCCGAACGCCAGCCGCCCCGACAGCTCCGACGCCTCCCGGATCGCCGCCACCACGGCCTCCGCCTCCCGCTCCGGGCAGTGCACGATCACCTCGTCGTGCTGGAAGAAGACCAGTTCTGCCGCCATGCCGTCGAGGGCGCGGCGGAGGGCCGCGAGGAGGAGCAGGGTCCAGTCGGCGGCGCTGCCCTGGACGACGAAGTTGCGGGCGAAGCGGCCCCGGGCCCGGGAGTTGGTGGAGGCGTACCCGGGCACCCACTCGTCGCCCTGCCCACGCTCGCGGGTGTCGGGGTCACCGTCGTCCTGGGGGAGGCCCGCCTCGTCGCCGGTCGTGTCGGAGGCGCCGACCGCCGGCGGGCACGTACGCCCGAGCCAGGTCCGTACGAGCCGGCCCTCCTCGCCCGCGCGGGCCGCGTCGTCGACGTACCGCACGGCGTGCGGGAACCGGCGGCGCAGCGCGGCGAGGTTCTTGAGCCCGTCGCCGGACGTCTGCCCGTACACGGCCCCGAGCACGGCGAGTTTGGCGTGGTCGCGGTTCCCGGAGAAAGCGCGGTCGGAGACGGCCTGGTAGAGGTCGGTGGGGCGGCCCGCGACCTCCATCAGGCCGGGGTCACGGGAGATGGCGGCCAGTACCCGGGGTTCCATCTGGTCGGCGTCGGCGACGACGAGCCGCCAGCCCGGGTCGGCGACGCAGGCGCGGCGGATCACCTTGGGGATCTGCAGGGCGCCCCCGCCGTTGGTGACCCACCGCCCGGTGACCGTGCCGTGCGCGAGGAATTCGGGCCGGAAGCGGCCGTCCCGGACCCAGTCCTGGAGCCAGGACCAGCCGTGGGCGACCCAGATGCGGTACAGCCGCTTGTACTCCAGCAGGGGCTTCACGGCCGGATGGTCGAGGCTCTCGATCTCCCAGCGCCGGGTGGACCGGATCCGGATGCCGGCCTGGGCGAAGGCCTTGACGACATCGGCGGGCAGATCGGGCCGCACCCGCCGCCCGAACGCGTGCGACACCTCCTCGGCGAGCTCGGCGAGGCGCCGCGGCTCGCCCCCGCCGGCGTACCGCTCACCGAGCATCTCGTGCAGCACGTCACGATGGACGTCGGCCCGCCACGGCAGCCCCGCCCGGTTCATCTCGGCGGCGACCAGCATCCCGGCCGACTCGGCGGCGGTCAGCAGCCGCATCCGGTCCGGGTGGGCGGTGGCGTCGTGCCGCCGCTGCTGGTCCGCGTACACCTCGACGAGGTCGGTGAGGGGGACGTGGACGGGGCGGGGCTCGAAGAGGG
>NZ_JARGEE010000858.1:0-1378 GCF_033794485.1 Streptomyces sp. MB09-02B | reverse complement strand
CTCACCTCTCCCTTGCTTTCGCATGAGTCTTGTTGTTCTCTTCGTGTACTAGATTATTTTTTTTTTTCAAGAAGAAGAGGGCTACACGGTTTTTGCCCTGTCTGTGGGGTTGGGGGTGTGGTTAAAGGGAAGGCTCCAGAGAGGACGGGAGATCCGTCATGCCTTCCTACGACACCCCCGAGGCGATCACCGCCATCGTCGAGTACGCCATCGGCAACGCCCGGATCATCGCCTCCGACAGCACCGAGACCGTCGTCGACGTCCAGCCCTCCAACCCCTCCTCCGAAGCGGACCTCAAGGCCGTCAAGCAGACGAAGGTGACCTGCTCCGGTGGCGTCCTCACCGTGAAGGGCCCGCGCAAGAGCTCGCCCTTCGGGAAGGTCGGCGGCATCGACATCACCATCGCCCTGCCGGCCGGCTCCACCCTGGAGGGCACCACCCAGGTCGGCGACTTCCACTGCTCCGGACGCCTCGGCGAGACGCGGCTGAAGACCTCGGTCGGCGACCTCCACGTCGAGGAGGCCGCCACCGCCCGGCTGAAGAGCGAACTCGGCATGGTCCACCTGGACCGCGCCACCGCCTCGGTCGAGATCATCGCTGCCGGCCGCGTCACCGTCGGCACGGTGGCGGGCGGCCTGATCGTCAAGAACGGCAACGGCGACACCGAACTCGCCGAGATCACCGGCACCCTGGAGGCCTCCGCCGCGAACGGCCGTATCGACGTCGGCACCGCCCACTCCGACGTGGAGGCCAAGTCCGCCAACGGCGGTATCCGGCTGGGCCGGGTCACCCGCGGCCGGGTCACCCTCCGCGGCGCCGTCGGTGACCTGGAGGTCGGCATCCCCGAGACCACCGCCGCCTGGCTCGACGTCCACACCGACCTCGGTGCCCTGCGCAGCGCCCTCGGCTCCGCCGAAGGTCCCGGCGACGCCACCGACACGGTGGAGGTCACCGCCCGCACCTCGGTCGGCGACATCCGCATCCACCGCGCCTGACCGTTCCGGGCGACGTACGCCCGTGACTCGTTCCCGGGCGACGTACGCCCGTAGCTCCTGCCGTACTTCACCTCGCCCGCTTCTCCGCCGGCCTGCCCCTGGGCCGGAGTCCGCCCCTGGGCCGTAACTGCCTCTCGGCGGAGTCCGCCCCTGGGCCGTAACTGCCTCTCGCCGGAGCCCGCCCCGCCGGATCCCCCTGGCCGCCGGAGCCCACCCCGCCGATCCCCTCTATCCGCCGGGCCACCCGCTCCTCGCCTCCCGCACTCTCCTCCCGCACCCTTCTCCCGCACCCTCTCTTCTCGCACTCCGCCAAGGAGCCATCTGTCATGCCCGCATCAAATCTGCCCAACGCGTCAGACGCCACCACCACCCCGCACCCGGAC
>NZ_JARGEE010000857.1:0-1378 GCF_033794485.1 Streptomyces sp. MB09-02B | reverse complement strand
CCGCGACATCCTCGCGAGTCCGGCCCGCCACCAACGCGGCCACCGCCCGCAACCGAAGGGCCTCCTGCGCCGACGGCGACAACTGCCGTGCGTCCCCCATCAGTTCACTCACGCAGGGATCAACGACCCAGAACACCTACCGTTTCGGATCAATACGAGCGGCAGCAGAAGTTCGACGAGGCTGAGCTTGAGATGCTTTTCCTGATGCGGAAGAGCCTGTCGATTCCGGAAGCTGACCTGACCCTTCCACCTCCTGGCTACAGCTGGTGCCTCGTCAGGCAACGTTTGCGACGTTCTCGTTGACCCTGAGCCGACGGTAGGTGACGCGGCACCGTGCATCGAAGTCGAGCGTTATGGGCGCCGTCCCGTTGCGAACTTGAACGCCCCGAGCGCCGAATCGGTCGCGCGCTCGGTCTGCGGTCTGGTGCGCATCACGACGGCGTCAAAGTAGGTGCGATCGCGCCGATGAGAAATGGCGCCGGCAGTCGTCTGAGTACTGTCCGGAGAACGCTGGGCGCGCCTCAAGGGAGATGCAACGGGATGAGACCACTTCGATACTCGATCAACGTCACGCTCGACGGCTGCTGCCATCACGAGGCAGGGCTCCCCCCGGACGAGGAGTCGATGCGCTACTGGACCGCTGAGATGGAGCGAGCCGATGCCCTGCTATTCGGCCGGGTGACCTACGAGATGATGGAGTCGGTGTGGCGGAAGCCGGCCACGGGCACGTGGCCCGACTGGATGGATGAATGGCAGATCCCGTTCGCCGAGACCATCGACCGGGCGAAGAAGTACGTCGTGTCGAGCACGCTGAGCGGGGTCGATTGGAATGCCGACCTGGTGCGAGGCGACTTGGGGCAAGCGGTTCAGCGGCTCAAACAGGAGTCAGGCGAGGGCCTGTGGGTGGGTGGCGTGACGCTCCCCCTGGCGTTGGCAGATCTGGGACTGATCGACGAGTACGAGTTTCTTGTTCAGCCGGTCCTTGCCGGACACGGGCCGACGTTGCTCGCCGGTCTGCGCGAGCGCATCCAGCTCGAGCTCGTGGACCGCCATGAGTTCCGGTCGGGGGCGGTAGCCCAGCGATACCGGCTCACGCGAGTTACGGCTTGACGTGATTTGTCCTGCACGTTGGCCGCTCCCTCGCGACGGAACGACGGCTCGGGGTCGCGTTGCCCCGCGCTGGCCGTGCCCCCGAACGGCGGACATATCGACGGGGGACATCGCCCCGAGGTGCCGGTAGCGGACAGGGCAAATGTTGCCCGACGTGGCACTAGTAGACCGTCGCGGCTTAATTTCGCTGTGCGGTTGGGTAGAGGTGGCGTAGTTTCACGCGTGCGTCGTCGGTGGTGAAGTGCCAGTCGACTTGGCGCTGGTTGCG
>NZ_JARGEE010000856.1:0-1380 GCF_033794485.1 Streptomyces sp. MB09-02B | reverse complement strand
CCGCACCACCCCCACCCCCCTCGCCGGACTCCTCTTCCACATAAAGGCCGGCAGGGTTCGTACGACGAGCTGAGGAGAGCCCCCGGCGACATGCGGGGGTGTGCCTCATGGCAGGTGGGGGCCCGCGTTCCTACGGTGGCTCCATGCGTACCCCCCACAGCCGTCGCACCGCCTCGACCACCGTCGTCACCCTCGCTCTCGCCCTGCTCGCCTCCCTCGCCCCGGCCCACGCCACGGCGGACCCCCTGCAGCGCGACGCCGACGCCCTGCGGGACACCGGCGTGACCGGGGTCTCCGTGCGGGTCGACCAGCCTCGCGGGACGCGGACCGCCCGCAGTGGCGTCGGCGACCTCCGGACCGGTGCGCCCGTGCCGCACGCCGAGTACATCCGGATCGGCAGCACCACCAAGACCTACGTCGCCACCGTCCTCCTCCAACTCGTCGGTGAGGGGCGGCTGTCGCTGGAGGACCGGGTGGAGCGGTGGCTGCCGGGGGTGGTGAAGGGGAGCGGGAACGACGGCAACCGGATCACCGTGCGACAACTGCTCCAGCACACCAGTGGGCTGCCCGACTACATCGCCGACGTCGTGCCCGAGCTGAGCGCCGCCGGATACCTGAAGCACCGCTCCACCACGTACACCTCGGCGCAGCGCGTCGCGTTCGCCATGACGCACCCTCCCGTCTTCGAGCCGGGCGCCCGCTGGGAGTACTCCAACACCAACTACATCCTCGCCGGGATGGTGATCGAGGCGGTCAGCGGGAAGGGGTGGGACCAGGAGGTGCGAGAGCGGATCCTGCGGCCCTTGCGGCTCACTCGGACGTACGCGCCGGGTGACGATCCGACGCTCCCCCGGCCCCACGCCCGTAACTACCAGCAGTTCGAGGCGGCGGGGGACAACGCCCCCATGACCGACACCACCCTCGCCTACCTCCCCTTCGACGGGGATGCCGACGGGTCCATGATCAGCACCACCGCCGACACCAACCGCTTCTTCTCCGCGCTGCTCGGCGGCAGGCTCCTCGCCCCCGCCCAGCTCGCCGAGATGCTGCGTACCGTCGCCGTGCCCGACACCCCCGGCGAGGTGCCCGGCTCGCGCTACGGGCTGGGCATCGGCTGGACGCCCCTGACCTGCGGCGGTGGCTACTGGGGCCACAGCGGCAGCGGCTTCGGCTTTCTGGCGTGGCCCGGGACGACACGAGACGGCCGTACCTCCGTCACCGTCGCCGTGCACAGCCGGCCGGGCGACGAGCAGACCGCCGTACGGCAGATCGGGGCCCTCACGGACCTGGTCGACCACGCCCTGTGCGCGCGGCCAGGGGCATAGCCACCCCGGCCGCGCGCACAGGGCGTGGTCGACCAGGTCCGTGAGGGCCCCGATC
>NZ_JARGEE010000855.1:0-1390 GCF_033794485.1 Streptomyces sp. MB09-02B | reverse complement strand
GCTGGGGGCCGGGGGCCGTTCGGGCGGCTGTCGTGAGCCGAAGCGGAATGTTTCAGGCCGATTGCCCAGCCATGGAGATCCGGCCATTCATGATCACGAGGCGCACGAGAACCGCTCAGAATCGGGGTTTGCATGTTCGAATTCCGTGACTTCGAGCCACTGATTCAATACTCAAAGTTACTGAAACCCGTGGGTTCGATGTGTGTTCCGGCCTGCGACCCGGCAGACTCGCGCTCGCCGAACCGGCACCGTCCGGGCCGGCTCCGTACGCGCGACCGATGCGGCGGGGCCGACCGGGCACTCCTGCAGAGCGGAAGGATGCCCACCATGCCGAAGACCGCGCGCCTGGCAGCGACTCTCACCCTGACGGCCGCCGCTGTCTGCGGCCCCCTCGCGGGGCCCACGCTCGCGGCGCCCGCGCCCGCCGACCCCGCGCCCGCCGCGAAGGGTCTCTACGCCCCGTCGGCCCTGGTGCTGACCGTGGGCCACGGCGAGGCCTCGGCCACCGTCACCCCCGAGCGCGCGGTCACCCTGAGCTGCGCGCTTAAGCCCGCCGGCACCCATCCGGCGCCCGTCGACGCCTGCGCCGAACTCCACGTCAGCGGTGGTGACTTCGCGGCGCTGAGCGCGAGCACCGGGGCGATGTGCACCAAGCAGTACGACCCGGTGATCGTCACCGTGCACGGTGTCTGGCAGGGCAAGCGCGTCGCGTACGAGCGCACCTTCGCCAACGAGTGTCTGAAGGACTCCGCGGCGAGCGTTCTGTACGCCTTCTGACCTCTCGCAGGAGCTGAAGTCCCGTACGACCCGTACGACCCGTACGACGGAACGACCCGTACGACTGAACGCCCCGTACGACCTGAACGTCCCGTAAAGACACGGCTGCCGACGGCGGCCGGAAGACCGGGGTCGCGTGGCCCCGTGAGTGATGAGCGAGGGCCCGTGGCTGGGGAGCGCGAGCCCTGTCGCGGTGTGTCACGCGATCCCGTCCGGGGGTCGGCCGAAGCGGAGTGGGGCCGCGGGCCGGCCCCCGGCATCATGCCGGGGGCCGACTGGTCATCCGGGGGTGACGGTCCAGCGGCCGACCTCCTGGTGGCCGGAGTCGTACAGGGGCTGCCCGTCCCCGGGGCCGATCTCGCAGTGCCTGAGGTTGCCGCCCCAGTAGCGCAGGATGCGCTCCAACTCCTGGACGGTGGTGCCCTCGTCCCAGCCCGTGCTGTCCAGGTCGACTTCGAGAAGGAACTTCACTTCGTCGCGTCTCCAGTTCTGTGTCGCTCGGATTCCGCACCGGTCTCCGCCGGAACGGTGTGTGCCTGCCGCAGGTCCTTCAATCGTTTCATTGAACTGCTACTTGAGACTTGGCCGTTGTGGGGGCAGCGGAGGCGGAGAC
>NZ_JARGEE010000854.1:0-1392 GCF_033794485.1 Streptomyces sp. MB09-02B | reverse complement strand
CAGGTCGGGGTGCTGGGCGAGCAGGCTCTGCAGCTTGGCGGAGGCCACGTCGCCCTTCCAGTCGGTGGGCAGCTCGAAGACCTTGATCTTCGGGAACTTCGTCTTCATGCACTCGGCGAACGCCTCGGAGCGGTCCCGCCCGTTGATCGAGTCCAGCGCGCCCTGCAGTTCGGCGACCTTGCCCTTGCCACCCAGCTGCTCACCCAGAAACTCGCACGCCTTGGTGCCGTACGCCCGGTTGTCGGCACGCACCACCATGTAGACGTCACCCTTGTCCGGTCGGGTGTCCACACTGACCACCGGGACCTTCGCGGCCGACAGGGCGTCGAGGGTGGAACCCACGGCGCCGGAGTCCTGCGGGGCCATCACGACGGCTTCGGCACCCATGCTCTGGAACACCTGCACGTTGCCGACCAGTCTGGTGACGTCGTTCTGCGAGTTGCTGACCGGGAGATCGTCGATGTCCGCGGTTCTGATTCCCTTCTTCAGGTAGTACGCATAGGTGTTCCAGAAGTCGGAGTCGGCGCGCGGCACGTCGAAACCGATGGTCGCCTCGTCGTCGTTCGACGCGTCCGTGCTCCACCGGTCGCAGCCTGAGGCGAGCGCCATGACCACCAACACGGTGGCCCCGGCGGACCAGGAACGGGAACGGGAACCGGAGTGGGCAAGTCTCATGGCACGTCTGCTGACGCGGGCTGCGGTCATGGCGCGGGCTCCCTCTGTCATGGTCGGGGACGGCGTCGGGAGCACGTTGGCGGCCTGAACGCCGCTCTCCTACGCCACTCCGAAGACATCGGATGGATTTATAGGTTCACGACGGTCATCCTGTCCAGTGGCGGGGGAAAAGTCGTAGCCCATGACGCCTTGACTCCGCATATTCGCGAACTTTTTCACCCATGCAGCATCACCTCCTCGAGGCCAACTCGAACTCAAGACATCGGACCATTTGCGGGCGACATACTCACGGGTAGGGAGACGCGGGCCCGCCGTGAGGCCCGACCTACGGGGTGGGCGGGATGCATCCGGTATTGCCGAAGGCATTGACGGCGCATGAGATCGCCACCTACGTTACGCAACCGAAAACCAACAACACCCGACATTTCCGCAAGACTTCGGTCTGAACTCACCATCTGTCACGGCCAACCGGTCCGCTACCCGGTTCCCCGCCGCACCTCTCCCCTAGGAACCCGTATGTTCCGTCACGCCCGCCCGTTGGTGCTGGCCGCACTCCTGAGCCTGTTCGGGCTCATGGTGGTCAGCACACCCGCGCACGCGGCCTCCGTCACGATTCCGAACGCGACCCAGTTCACCGACACCACCGGAGCGGTCGTCCACGCCCATGGCGGTGGTGTGATCAAGGTCGGCTCCTTCTACTACTGGTTCGGTGAGAAC
>NZ_JARGEE010000853.1:0-1399 GCF_033794485.1 Streptomyces sp. MB09-02B | reverse complement strand
GTGCCGGCGGTGTCTGTGCGGGCGCCGCCGGGGGCGGGTCTCAGCCGGAGGCCGGGGCCACGGTCACGGCGGAGGTGAAGACGAGCTGGCCGTCCTGGCGGCCGGTCACCAGCACGCGTTCTCTGCCGTCGGTGTGGTGCGGCAGGGAACACGCCTGGATCAGGCAGGGGGCGTCGAGCTCGGCGTAACGGATGAATTCGGTGGCGATGCCCACCGGCAGGCAGGCGCGTCCCAGGAACGCCGAGGTGGCCTGCCGGACGGCTTCCAGCAGCGCCATGCCCGGAACGTGGTCGAGGGGGTGGTCGAAGAGCACGGGGTGGCGGGTGTCCACTCTCAGCTGCCAGCAGTCCGGCTCCCGCACCGGGGACAGGACGACATCGGCGGGAGAGAGCCGGCCGACGGCCTGCGGCGGCGCCGGGCTCGTCAGCGCGAGCGCCGCGGGGAGACCGTCCTTGATCCGGGCGCCGCGCAGGCGCCGGTAGACGGCCGGAGAGGTGCAGGTGAAGGTGGCCGCCCCGGTCGCGGCCACCTCCCCCTCACGGCGGATCACGGCCCTGTAGTGGAGCCCCGCGAGACTCGTTCCCCGGCGCTTGATGTCCGTGCAGGAGATCGCGATGTCGAGGGAGGCCGGCGTGGCCCCGACGAGCAGGTGCTCGCGCCGGGCGTCGATCTCGAGGTCCCACATCAGGAACTGGTGGCCGAGCGGGACGCCGAACTCCGCGTGCGCGAGCAGGATCCCGGCCTGACGGACCGTTTCCGCCACGAGCAGCGGGTCGTGGCAGCCCTCGACGGTGTCGAAGAAGCCGTGCCGGCGAGGCCACTGCGCGGCCACGGTGAAGTGCGCGTCGTCCCCGCGCTCCCAGTCGGTGAGCATCACCTCGGCGACGCTGGCGCGATGCACCAGTTCCCTGGGAACCGTGCTGGTCAGGGAAACCGGACGCGGCACGACGACACGCGCCGGCGCCGCAGCGCCCTCCTCGGCCGGACGTGCGCCGGGTATCGGATGTGTGACGCGGAAGGTGCTCGCGGACATGTCGTTCCCCCTGGATCGCCAAAGTGTGACGCCGATGTGTGGAGTGCCTCGGCCCTGCGAAGATACATACCAGCCGGTTTAATTTCTAGCGGTACCCGTCATTCCGGGCCGCGCGGCACGGCGAACGGCTTGATCCCCCTCGGTGCACTCCTGCCCCTGTTGTCACCGGCGGAGGGAGGCTGACCTCCCGGTCCTTTGCGGACGCACCGTGCGCCCGGGCCCCCCGGCCGCACGGAGAGCCGCGCGTTTTCAGCCGTGCGGCGGGCCGGAAGGCGGCCCGCCGGCGGAGCCCGTGCACCGGCGGCCCCGGCGCCCCCGGGCCGTTTTCGGCGCCCTGGCCGCCCCCTCCCCGCCCCTGCGGAGTCC
>NZ_JARGEE010000852.1:0-1404 GCF_033794485.1 Streptomyces sp. MB09-02B | reverse complement strand
GCCTCGGCCCGGGCTGCCTCCTCCTTCGCCGCCTCCGGCCCCGCGTCGACGTACCACCGGCTCCCGACCAGCGCCGCCGGCAACAGCACGGCCACCACAGGCAGATACGACACCAGCAGCGCAAGATCCCAGTGCGCCCCCACCCACGCCAGCGAGGCCCCGGCTATCCCGCCCAGGCTGTACACCGCGTGGAAGCCGAGCATGATGCTCCGCCCGTACGACCGCTGCAGGCTCACCCCGAGCATGTTCATCGACGCGTCGAGCGCCCCGACCGCCAGCCCGAAGGCCGCCATCGCGGCACCGAGCACGACCATCTGCTCGCCGGCGCCCACCCCGAGCAGGGCCAGGAGCACGACGGGCTGGGACCACCGCAGCACCAGGCTCGGCGGCACCTTCTTCACGAGGTGCTCGGTGCAGACGCTGCCGACCCCGGCGAGGATCGGCACGGCGGCGAGGAAGGCGGGCAACAGCGCGTCGGAGACCCCGTATCGGTCCTGGATGGCCGGAATCCGCGTCACGAGCAGCGCGAAGGCGACACCCTGGGCGAAGAAGCTGAACGCCAACGCGGCCCTACCGCGCCGCAGCACATCTGTCATGGCGGCACAGTAGGGGCCACGACCTACCCATGGGTAGAGGAAGTTGAATACTGCTCAACTCAGCAGATCGAGCAGCTCTTCCATGTCCGAAAAGTACCCCTTGGCTCCGACGAGCTTGTCGGCGGGCGTCATCGCCGTGAACCCGTACACATCCATCCCGGCCGACACACCGGCCCGTACCCCGGCGGGACTGTCCTCGACCACCACGCACCTCTCCGGCGCCACTCCCATTCGTGCGGCCGCGTACAGGAACAGATCGGGCTCCGGCTTCCCTCGCCCCACGTCCTGCGCACTGAAGACGAGCCCGGGTCCGAACCACCGGTCCAGCCCGGTCGTCCGATGCCCCACCCTGATCCGCTCATGACTCCCGGACGAGGCCACGCAGAACGGCACGTCGTCGGCAACGAACTTCTCCAGCACCTCCACGACAGCCGGAACAGGCTTCAACTCCCGCTCGAACGCGGCGAAGACCCGGCTGTGGAAGACATCGTCGAAGTCCTCCGGCAACGGCCGGCCCGTCCGCTCCAGCACGAGCTCGTGCACCCGGTGCATCGCCGACCCCATGTAATCCCGAATGGACTCCTCGTACGAGGTCGGGTGCCCCAACTCCGTCAGAAAGGCCGCCAGCAGCCGGTTGGAGATCGACTCACTGTCGACGAGAACACCGTCATTGTCGAAGATCACGAGGTCATAGCGCATGGCTCGACCCTAAACGCAGAAAACCCCTGCCGGTCACCCGGCAGGGGTTTTCTCAATATTTGTTCGGCGGCGTCCTACTCTCCCACAGGGTCCCCCCTGCAGTACCATC
>NZ_JARGEE010000851.1:0-1408 GCF_033794485.1 Streptomyces sp. MB09-02B | reverse complement strand
TTTTTTTTTTTAAGAGAAAGACGGCTTAAGGGTTTTTTGCCGGTCTCGTGGGCTCGGCGGGCGCCGGGGTCGTGGGTTCGGCGGGCGTCTGCCACGTCGGCTCGACCGCGGAGGTGGGCACCGTCGGATGAGCGGGTGCCTGGCTGACCGGCCGCGTCGGCTCGGTGGACGCGGCCGGTTCGGTGGACGCGGCCGGTTCGGCGCCCCCGGCCCGTTGACCGGGAGCCGCGGTCAAGGGCGGGGTGGGTACGGGCTCTTCGGGCGGTGCGGGCGTGACGTACAGGGACGCCCGGGCGCGCGGGGCCTCCGCACCGCGCGCCCGGGAGTCGGCCCAGGCGGCGCCGGCCTCGGCGGCCCCGGTCCGCTCCCTGTTCTCCGCGTTCTCCGCCACGTGGACGACGCCCACCACCAGCGCGGTGGCCATGACGACCGTTCGCGTCAGGCGGTAGGCGCGCGTCCGGTGCCAGGGCCTGCGCCGGCGTCTACGCGGCGCCATCGGCGCGGCGACGGCGCAGCCGCAGATAGGCCACGCCGCCGACCGCGGCGACACCCACGGCGGCCGCGCCGGCGACCGGCGAGAAGTTCTGGGTGAGGGCGAGGCCGCCGGCACCGGCCGGTACAGCACCCTCCGGTACGGCGCCTGCCTCTACGACGCGGTCGGGCCCCGGGCCTCCGGGCCTGGCTCCGGGCCCGGTGAGCGGACAGTCGACGGTGATCTCCCTACGCCCTTCCTCCAGCGGTCCGGTCATGGTTCTCCAGGTCAGCACATAGTTCCCGTTGGGGACCCGCGCCGCGTTCTCGGGCGCCACGGGGGTGCTGTGGCCCGTGCCGTCGGCCGCGAGGGCGATCTCGCCCGTGGCGACGGGGTCGGTGCGCGGCGCGGGGGGCTGGCGGTCGAGGGTCCAGCTGATGCGCTGCGTCGGCCTGGGGTTCTCGGGGAAGTTGAAGGCGGAGAGATAGAAGTCGCAGACCAGCTGCTGGTTGCGCTGGTTGTCGAACGGGAAGCCCACCTTGTGGATCACGACGTCGGGGTCGCCCGGGGCGGCGACGGCGGCCGGTGCCGTGATGAGGCTGGCTCCCGTGACGGTGAGTGCCGCGAGGACGGCGGCGGCACTCGCGCGCACTCCGGCGGGGCGCGGGCGGGACGAGGTGGACATGCAGAACCTCCGAGTCAGACGATTTTCACACAAATCGCTCTTTCGCCTGACTCTCTGTCACATCACACCCGGCGCGGGGGGAGCCGCGCCCGACGACCCGTCAGATGTCCCCCTTACGGCTCAGGGACTCGTCCGACGCAGCCGACCGTGAGCCCTTCGCCCTCCGCTTCGCCGAGGCGCCGCTCCCCCGCCCGGGTATACACATCTTACGCTTCCCAAAAAAACCCTTGGTTTAATACCGGGGGTCCCCG
>NZ_JARGEE010000850.1:0-1416 GCF_033794485.1 Streptomyces sp. MB09-02B | reverse complement strand
CCTCCGGCTCCCGTCCGCCGGCCCGCACCGTCGCCCCCCGCGCCTGTCGGTCGCCCTGGCCTGCGCCCCGGGCCGGTGGCCGCACGACGACTGGCCGGCCCCCGACGACCGGTACGTCGGAAGCGCGCTCCTCGTCCCGCCGCCCTACCGTGAACTCCGCGAGACCGAGGCGGACGTCGTGGTCCTGCGCTGCGAGGACCCCTCGGAGTCGTTCGCCGGGCGGCTGAAGGCCATTGGGCTCCATGAGCGCCCCGGTGATCGTCGTCAGTCCCCGGCAGGACGCCGACACGGTCGGCCATACCTACTTCTCGCCCGTGGCCGGCCTCGGCGCGCAGGAGATCGGGCTGCGGCTGACCCTGAGCGAGAAGACCGTCCGCGACAACCTCAGCGACATCTACGCCAAGCCGGATGTCCGGGGGAGTACCGAAGCGGTCCTGAGGTGGCTGGGAGCGACCCCCGGAGTTCGCGCATGAGAACATCACATTGAGCGCCCCCGGGAACGCGTAGGCGCCTTTTCGTGGACCGCACGCACAATCCCCCGCGCCGCGCGCGGGGGATTACTCGGCTTTCTCCGGGTGCTATTGAATGGTGACGTCGGAGAGCGGAACCTCGACGTCGGTCACGTTCGCGCCGCCCTCGCCGAATCCGGGTTCGGCACGGACGCTGCCCTCACTGTTGAGGAGTCCGTTCCCCTGAGGCGTATCGCACTTCACATTGCGCAGCCAGAGCCGGCCGTCCGGCGTTCCGCTGGGCAGGAGCTGCGGGTAGAAGACGTGGACGGCGGTGGAGTTCTCGCTGGGCGAGAAGAACACCTTCTGGCCGTCCTGGGCCTCCTTGTACGTGGCCTTGAGGAAGCCGCTCACGTCGGTGCGCTTGTGGGACCACATGAAGAAGGCGACGTGGTCCGCCTTGACCGTGTCGGACCGGGAGAAGGAGAACGACGACGTGGTGTCGTCGCGCTTGATGTTGAATTCCTGTGTGGCGAACTTGACGCCGATCTCGAAGACGGAGTTCGCCAGCTTCGTACTGCCGTCCGTGTTGAAGCCGTCCTCCAGCTGGATGACGCGGGTCACGGAGGCCGTGCCGCTGAAGGTCTTCGTCGCCGCGGTGCTGACTCCGCAGTTGTCGGTCACCGAGGTGACCCGCTCGTTGGGGCCGAGGCTGTCGGCCTTGAACTGGACGTCGACGAACTCGCAGTTCTCCAACTTGTCCGAGTCCGTGCGGCAGTCGGTGGCCACCTCGTCGGGGGTGGCGGCGCCCGCGCTGTACATCAGCGGGACGGCCAGTCCGAGGGCGACGACGGGTGCCAGTGCGAGGGTGATGCGCTTCTTCTTGCTGCGGTGGTTGCCGCTGCGCCCGGTGCGTGTCATGTGTTTCTCCTGCGAGGGGGATCGGGCGAAATGAGCTGGTGGGAAG
>NZ_JARGEE010000084.1:0-26609 GCF_033794485.1 Streptomyces sp. MB09-02B | reverse complement strand
CCCCTCGCCCGTAGGCGCCTTCCTCGGCCGGGCCTTCCGGGGCGACTGGGGCGGCTCCGCGGCGGCCGCGCTCTGGCCGGTCGGGCTGCTCCTCGCCGCCGCCCTCGCCCTGGCCCTCCCCTCGTACGACCAGAGCACCACGGAGGACGACGACTTCGTCGGCTTCGGCGACCGGCTGGGCCTCGCGCTCGCCGCCCTCCTCCAGGGCCTCGGCGGCGGATTCAGGATCTCCGAGAGCGGGGGCGGCGACTTCGCGGGCGACTACCCGTCCGCCGAAGGCGCCCTCACCCTGACCCTGGTCCCGCTCACGGTGACCGCCCTGTTCCTCGGGGCGCTCTTCCTCGGCGTACGACAACTCCGCACCCGCCTGGTGACCCGCGCCGCGTACGCCGGCGCGGGAGTACCCGGGGCAGGGCCCGCCGGCGGCCGTACCGCCGGGCTGGAGGCGGCCGTGCGGGTCACGCTGCTGGTGACCGCCGCCGTACTGCTGCTGGGGCTGTTCGCGCAGCCCGACATCGCGCGCGTGGAGGTCTCGACGTCCCCCTGGCGCACCGCGCTGGGCGCGCTGCTGCTCACCGCCGCCGTCTCGGCGGGCCTGCTGCAACGCGACGACCTGGCCGCCTGGCTGGCCGTCCGCCCCGGGCCCCGGACCCTGTTCCGGGCGACCGGAACGGCCGTACGGGCCATGGCGGTCGTCCTCGCCCTCTGCTCGCTCGTCACCTTCGTCGTCCTCGCGGCGAACGACGAGTGGCAGGGGGAGTGGCAGGAGGACCTCAACCCGCTCCTCCTGGTGCTGATCGTCCTCCCCAACCTCGCCGTCCATCTCCTCGGCCTCTCCTGGGGCGCCTCCGTCCAGGGCGAGGCGGGCCGTACCCGGTACGGGGACGACACGTCGTACGACTCCTCCGGCGACTACGGACTCGTCGAGTCCGGCCCGTACGGCGACTACGAGCGCGAGTCGTTCGGCCTCTCCGAACTGGGCGACGCCGTCAACTCCTGGGCGGTCGTGGGCGCGTTGACGCTGGGGGCGGTCTGCGCACTGATCCTGGGGATCATGGCGGCCCGCCGTTCCACGAGCCGTGGCGAGCAACTCCTCGCCGCGGGCGTCTTCTTCGGGCTGTTCCTCGTCCTCGCCGGCATCAGCGGCTTCGGCATGGAGGCGTCCGGCTCGGCCACGGCCGAGTTCACCACCGAGTTGGCGGTCGCGGGCCAGGTGGACGCGGGCCTCGACATCCCCGAAGTGCTGCTCTTCGGCCTCGTCTGGATCTTCGCCGCGGCCTTCCTCGCGCCCTATCTGGTGCAGATGACGGGAGCGCGTACGGCGGTGATCGCACCGCCGATCCCGGCAATGCCGAGCGGCGGCCCGACGGCGGCCCACGGGGTCCCGCAGCCGCGCGCTGGTCTGGACCCTCACCATCGCGGCGGCCTTCGTGATCGGTGGGGGAGGGGCGGCGGCGATCCTGCTCTGGCAGAGGTAGGGAGCAGGGCACCGCACGCGTGCTCGAAAGGGCCGCCCGGGGGCTATGGGGTGTTTCGAAAGTCCCGCACAGCACCCACGGCGCCCGGCACGCCCTCTCGCCGCACCGGCCAAAAGCCCAAGTACATCCAGTACGAGGGCTTTCGTCCGGCACGCCGAGAGCACGCACCGGACACCGCGGGCACCGCACAGGACTTTCGAAACACCCCCTAGCGAAGAACCGCGAACGGGTCCCCCGGCTCGTCCAACGCCCTGCGCAGCCCGGGCGGCGGCCCACCGCGCCGGGGCTCTCGGACACCCCCGCCGTCGTCCCCCAGCTCGAACCACACGGTCACGGCGGCCCCGCGCGGCACCCGCACCCCCGGTGGCGGGTACTGCCGTACGACGTGGTCCACGACGGTGCGTGGGAAGTCGGGCCGGTCGGGGGCGACGAGGAGCACCCCGCCCGCCTCGGCCGTCTCGCGCGCGTCCACGGCCATCAGCCCGACGAACCGTGGCACACGCACTTCGGATGACTTGGGTGTTATGCGCACAGACGTTCACCCCCAGCGGTACCGGCAGGGTAACCGCCGAGCGCCCCCGCCCGGAAGCACTGCGTGGCAGTCTGCGGCAAATCGCTACGCTGAGTGACGAGTTGCCGAAATCCCGAACGGCCGGGCCGCGGGCCGCGGGACGCGGGACCGCCGGACGGCTACAGCGCCAGCCGGTAGCAGTGTCCCGGCCGGCCCGAGGCGGGTGTCGTGAACGTCTCCGCCAGTTCCATCCCCAGTCGCCGGGTGACGGCGATGGACCGCTCGTTGCGGGCGTCGACCATGGCGACGACCCGGTCGACACCGGCCGCCCGCACCCGCTCCAGGGTCTGGAGCGCGGCGGCGGTCACATGCCCCTTGCCCCAGTGCTCCCGGCCGAGCCGCCAGCCGATCTCGATCTCGCCGGTCGGTCCCCACTTGCGGGGCCACGGCTGCGCGCCGGTGAAGCCGACGGCCCGGCCCTCCTCGTCGAGCAGGGTCCACAGGCAGAAGCCGTGCTCGGCGTCGTGGCGGCGCTGGCGCGCGGTGAGCTCCTCGTAGACGGACAGCTCGGCGGACCGGCCGCCGTGGAACTCCATGACGTCGGGATCGTCGAAGATCCGGTGCCAGGCGAAGGCGTCCTCGTCGGTGGGGACGCGCAGCCGTACGTCGGGCAGAGCTCGGTTCACAGGGGCAGCCCTTCAGCCGATGATCGGTACCGCTGAATAGACTGCCCATGTCCGACCCCGG
The DNA here is from genome assembly GCF_033794485.1 of Streptomyces sp. MB09-02B. Classification (NCBI taxonomy): domain Bacteria; kingdom Bacillati; phylum Actinomycetota; class Actinomycetes; order Kitasatosporales; family Streptomycetaceae; genus Streptomyces; species Streptomyces sp. MB09-02B. The sequence goes on along the minus strand of NZ_JARGEE010000084.1, from coordinate 23,873 downwards.
TCGGCACATGTTTTCCGGCCGTCCGGTTCCCCGGACTGTCGGCAGGCCCTGCTCCGCTCCTGCTACTTAGATCCTTCTACTTCTTGGGGAGAACCCGTCGTGACCGAGCCCCAGCCCCTTACCGAACACACCGCCGATGTGATCGTCGTCGGGGCCGGGCCAGCCGGTTCCACCACCGCGTACTACCTGGCGAAGGCCGGCCTGGACGTGCTGCTCCTGGAGAAGACCAGCTTCCCGAGGGAGAAGGTCTGCGGCGACGGCCTCACGCCGCGCGCCACCAAGCAGCTGGTGTCGATGGGCATCGACATCTCCGAGGAGGCCGGCTGGCTCCGCAACAAGGGGCTGCGGATCATCGGCGGCGGCGTCCGTCTCCAGCTCGACTGGCCGGATCTCGCCGCCTACCCGAACTACGGACTCGTCCGCAAGCGCGACGACTTCGACGAGCAGCTCGCCCGCCAGGCGCAGAAGGCGGGCGCCCGCCTCCACGAGCAGTGCAACGTGGGCGCGCCGATCATCGACGACCGCACGGGCCGGATCACCGGGGTGCACGCCAAGCTCGGTGACGAGAAGCGCGAAGTCACCTTCCACGCCCCGCTGGTGGTGGCGGCCGACGGCAACTCCACCCGCCTCTCCCTCGCGATGGGCCTGCACCGCCGCGAGGACCGCCCGATGGGCGTCGCGGTGCGCACCTACTTCACCTCGCCGCGCCACGACGACGACTACCTGGAGTCCTGGCTGGAGCTGTGGGACAAGCGCGGCCCCGGCGAGGACCGGCTGCTCCCCGGCTACGGCTGGATCTTCGGCATGGGCGACGGCACGTCCAACGTCGGTCTGGGCGTCCTCAACACCTCCTCCGCCTTCAAGGAGCTGGACTGGCGAGACGTCCTGAAGGCCTGGTGCGCGTCGATGCCGGAGGAGTGGGGCTACACCCCCGAGAACATGACCGGCCCCATCCGCGGCGCCGCCCTCCCGATGGCCTTCAACCGCCAACCGCACTACACCAAGGGCCTGCTGCTGGTCGGCGACGCCGGCGGCATGGTGAACCCCTTCAACGGCGAGGGCATCGCCTACGCGATGGAATCCGGCCAGATCGCCGCCGACGTCATCGTCCAGGCCCACGCCCGCGCCACCCCCGGGCAGCGTGAACTCGCCCTCCAGCGCTACCCGCAGGTCCTCAAGGACACCTTCGGCGGCTACTACACGATGGGCCGCGCCTTCGTGAAGCTCATCGGCAACCCGAAGATCATGAAGCTCGCCACGCAGCGGGGCCTGACCCACCCGCTCCTGATGAAGTTCACTTTGAAGATGCTGGCGAACCTGACCGACCCCACCGGCGGCGACGCGATGGACCGCATCATCAACGGCCTGAGCAAGGTGGCCCCGAAGGCCTGACCCGCCCGGGCGCGCAGGGCCCCGCATGACCATGTATGACCATGTGTGACCGCGTTCGGCCGGCCACGGAGCGCTCCGTGGCCGGCCGAACGCGCTGTACGCCCCTGAGGGCCGCGCTCTCGCCCGGGAGCGCGGAACACCATGAGTGTGGGACGAAAGGCGCCCTGTGGGGCGCCTGTGGCCTTACTGCGGGCAGCCCGAGGGCCGCTGTCCCCTACGGGGGAGAGCGGCCCTTCGAAAACGCCCTGGGCGACCGCGTGGGTCAGAGCACGCGCACCGCGCCCGTCGCCGGGTAGCCGGAGAGGTCCTGGATGACGACACCCTTGGAGGGGTTCGCCGCGTCGAGGTACTGGCCGTTCCCGACGTAGACACCCACGTGGTACGCCGAACCCTTGGCGCCCCAGTACAGGATGTCGCCGACCTGGAGGTTCGACAGCGAGACCTCGGTGCCCTGCATCGACTGGTCCTGCGAGACCCGGGGGAGCTCGACGCCGACCTGCTTGAACGCGGCCTGCACGAGCGAGGAGCAGTCCCACGCGTTGGGGCCGGTGGCGCCCATGACGTAGGCGTCGCCGAGCTGCGCCTTCAGGAACGAGATGACCGTGCCGACGCTGCCGCTGGCCGGCGCCGTGGCGGTGCTGGTCGACGAGTTGGTCGTGAGGGTGGCCCGCTCGGTGTCACGCGAGGCGCGCTCGGCGGCGGCCTTGCGCTCGGCCTCCTCGGCGGCCTTCTTCCGGGCCTCTTCCTTCTTCGCCTTGGCGAGGTCCTTGTCGGCCTGCTTGGCCGCCTCTTCGGCGGCCGTGTCACGCTCGGCCTGCAGCTGGTACTCGGCCGCCATCACCTTCGTGGCGTCCGCGGACTGCGCGGCCTGCGTGGCCAGGTCGGCCGTGAGGGTGGGCAGTTCAAGCGTCTGCGTCACCGGCTCCGCGGCGAACGCGGCCGTCGACGCGCCGGCCACTGCCACGGTGCTGAGAACGCCACCGGCGACTCCGGCGCGCATCGCGATCGAGGACGCGTTGCGGCGGGGTTTCCGGTGGCTGCGTATGTGAGCGGTGTGGGACATGGGTACAAGCGGTACCAGCGACTCCTCCATACCTTCAAGAAACGTGTGCTGCGCCACAGTTGTTCAACGGAGGCCGCAAATTTCCTGAGCGTCACTCTTTATTGACGCCGTAACGGGCATAGCGGACAGGGTCGAACAGGCCTTTGATCATGCGCTTTCGTGATTACGCCCGAATTGCCCTGCGCTTACCACCGATCGCAGCGAGTGGCCAAGGCCGGTTGATTTGATCTCGGTCCGATGTGGCGCAGGTCACGGAACGGTCACCCGTTCCCGAGGCGTCCCGCGCGGGAAGGCCCCCTCGCGGCGCTCGTGAACGCGTGCACGTGTCCACATTCGTCGTCGGACCTCCCTCCGAGGTGTGAACGCGGGCTCTATCAAGCGCCCTCGTCCAGCACCAATTTGCATGCACCGGAACTCTCTTGATATAGAGACGCCCTGCGTGACCAGCAGTAACGAGCGAAAATGTCACTTCTGGTGATCAGTCTGGCGCTTCGTGTATGAAGATCGACGCTCATCCGACTTCATGATCCTTCGTCAGGTGGTGGAGATCACAAACTCGGTGCCGCACCCGTGTCGCAGATCACAGACCGGCAGGCATAGGATGCGGGGCAGTTGGGCTTGTGACCTGCTTCACATGTTCGCGATCTTCGTCGAGACAGGCGGGGTTCGTGTGGCCGGTGGGGCGGGAGAGCAGGGCCGATGCAATCCGCCAGCAGTCAGTGCCGACTGAGAGGAGCGAGGAGCGGTGAACGCCTATGCGCCCATCCTCGTACTGGGAGCCCTCGGGGCAGGCTTTGCGATCTTCTCCGTGATCATGGCCACTCTGATCGGCCCGAAGCGCTACAACCGGGCCAAGCTCGAGGCCTACGAGTGCGGGATCGAGCCCACCCCCACGCCGGCCGGCGGCGGGCGTTTCCCCATCAAGTACTACCTGACGGCGATGCTCTTCATCGTCTTCGACATCGAGATCGTCTTCCTCTACCCGTGGGCCGTCACCTTCGACGCCCTGGGTGTTTTCGGGCTCGTGGAGATGCTGCTCTTCGTGCTCACCGTCTTCGTCGCCTACGCGTACGTCTGGCGCCGCGGCGGCCTGGAATGGGACTGAGGGGCCTTTAAGACCATGGGACTCGAAGAAAAACTGCCGAGCGGTTTCCTGCTGACCACCGTCGAGCAGGCCGCGGGCTGGGTACGCAAGGCATCCGTCTTCCCCGCCACCTTCGGCCTCGCCTGCTGTGCCATCGAGATGATGACCACGGGCGCGGGGCGCTACGACCTGGCGCGCTTCGGCATGGAGGTCTTCCGCGGCTCGCCGCGCCAGGCCGACCTGATGATCGTGGCCGGCCGGGTCAGCCAGAAGATGGCGCCGGTGCTGCGGCAGGTCTACGACCAGATGCCGAACCCGAAGTGGGTGATCTCCATGGGGGTCTGCGCGTCGTCCGGCGGCATGTTCAACAACTACGCGATCGTCCAGGGCGTCGACCACATCGTCCCGGTCGACATCTACCTCCCGGGCTGCCCGCCACGGCCCGAGATGCTGATGGACGCGATCCTCAAGCTCCACCAGAAGATCCAGACGTCCAAGCTCGGCGTGAACGCGGAGGAAGCGGCCCGCGAGGCCGAGGAAGCCGCGCTCAAGGCACTGCCCACGATCGAGATGAAGGGGCTGCTGCGATGAGCGACGGGAACGGCAAGAACGGCCCGGGCGACGCGAACGGGGTGAACCCCGAGAAGGACCTCGCCGCCTCCAACCTCCCCGGCCAGCGCGGCGACGGCGGCGAGGAGATCCGCGTCCAGCGCGGCATGTTCGGCGCGAACGACGGCGGCGACACCTCCGGCTACGGCGGCCTGGTCCGCTCCATCCGGCTCCCCGGCGAGGCCGTCCGCCCCTACGGCGGCTGGTTCGACGAGGTCGCCGACGAGCTGGAGGGCGCCCTGGAGGAACAGGGCCTCGTCCCCGAGAACGTGATCGACAAGACGGTCGTCGACCGGGGCGAGCTCACCTTCCACATCGAGCGCGAGCACCTGCTCCGCGTTGCCCGCACCCTGCGCGACGACCCGGCACTCCGCTTCGAGCTGTGCACCGGCGTCTCGGGCGTCCACTACCCCGGGGACAAGGGCCGCGAGCTGCACGCCGTCTACCACCTGCGCTCGATCACCCACAACCGGCTGATCCGCGTGGAGGTCTCCGCCCCCGACGCCGACCCGCACATCCCGTCGCTCGTCCCCGTCTACCCGACCAACGACTGGCACGAGCGCGAGACGTACGACTTCTTCGGCATCGTCTTCGACGGCCACCCGGCGCTGACGCGGATCATGATGCCGGACGACTGGCAGGGCTTCCCGCAGCGCAAGGACTACCCCCTCGGCGGCATCCCCGTCGAGTACAAGGGCGCCCAGATCCCGGCTCCGGACCAGCGGAGGTCGTACTCATGAGCACGCAGCACGCATCCGCGGAGTCCCAGGCCTCCGCGCGCGAGACCACCGAGGGCACCGTCTACACGGTCACCGGCGGCGACTGGGACGAGGTCACCCAGACCGCGGCCCGGTCCGACGACGAGCGCATCATCGTCAACATGGGCCCCCAGCACCCGTCCACCCACGGGGTGCTCCGGCTGATCCTGGAGATCGACGGCGAGACCGTCACCGAGGCCCGCTGCGGCATCGGCTACCTCCACACCGGCATCGAGAAGAACCTCGAGTACCGCACGTGGACGCAGGGCACCACGTTCGTGACGCGCATGGACTACCTGACGCCGTTCTTCAACGAGACGGCGTACTGCCTCGCCGTGGAGAAGCTCCTCGGCATCGAGGACGAGATCCCGGACCGCGCCACGATCATCCGCGTGCTCCTGATGGAGCTGAACCGGCTCTCCTCCCACCTGGTGTGCATCGCCACCGGCGGCATGGAGCTGGGCGCCACCACGATCATGATCTACGGCTTCCGTGATCGTGAACTCATTCTCGACATCTACGAGCTGATCACCGGCCTGCGCATGAACCACGCGTACATCCGGCCCGGCGGACTCGCCCAGGACCTGCCGCCCGGCGCGGTGGACCAGATCCGCGAGTTCGTGAAGAAGATGGACAAGAACCTCCCCGAGTACGACAAGCTCGCCACCGGGAACCCCATCTTCAAGGCCCGGATGCAGAACGTCGGCCACCTCGACCTGACCGGCTGCATGGCCCTCGGCGCCACCGGCCCGATCCTGCGCTCCGCCGGCCTCCCGCACGACCTGCGCAAGACCCAGCCGTACTGCGGCTACGAGACGTACGACTTCGACGTCCCGACCGCCGACACCTGCGACTCCTACGGCCGCTTCCTGATCCGCCTGGAAGAGATGCGCCAGTCCCTCAGGATCGTCGAGCAGTGCCTGGACCGGCTGGAGCCCGGCCCGGTCATGGTCGGCGACAAGAAGATCGCCTGGCCCGCCCAGCTCGCCCTCGGACCGGACGGGCTCGGCAACTCCCTGGACCACATCAAGAAGATCATGGGCACCTCCATGGAGGCCCTGATCCACCACTTCAAGCTGGTGACCGAGGGCTTCCGCGTCCCGCCGGGACAGGCGTACGCGGCGGTCGAGTCGCCCAAGGGCGAACTCGGGGTGCACGTCGTCTCCGACGGAGGCACCCGCCCCTTCCGGGTCCACTTCCGCGACCCGTCCTTCACCAACCTGCAGGCCATGGCGGCGATGTGCGAGGGCGGCCAGGTCGCCGACGTCATCGTCGCCGTCGCGTCCATCGACCCCGTGATGGGAGGCGTCGACCGGTGACCACCACCCCCGAGGGCGTCAGCCTGGGCATGCCCCAACTGCCCGCGCCCGACTACCCGGACGACGTTCGAGCCCGGCTGGAACGGGACGCGGCCCAGGTCGTCGCCCGCTACCCGGACTCCCGGTCCGCCCTCCTGCCGCTGCTGCACCTCGTGCAGTCCGAGGAGGGCCATGTCACCCGCACCGGCATGCGGTTCTGCGCCGACGTGCTCGGCCTGACCACGGCCGAGGTCACCGCCGTCGCCACCTTCTACTCCATGTACCGGCGGGGGCCCTCCGGCGACTACCAGGTGGGTGTCTGCACCAACACCCTGTGCGCGGTGATGGGCGGCGACGCCATCTTCGACGCGCTCCAGGACCACCTCGGGGTCGGCAACGGCGGGACCACCGACGACGGCAAGGTCACCCTGGAGCACATCGAGTGCAACGCGGCCTGCGACTTCGCGCCGGTCGTGATGGTCAACTGGGAGTTCTTCGACAACCAGACCGTCGACAGCGCCAAGCGACTCGTCGACGACCTGCGCGCGGGAGCCGAGGTCCGGCCCACGCGCGGGGCGCCGCTGTGCACCTTCAAGGACACCGCCCGCATCCTCGCCGGCTTCCCCGACGAGCGGCCCGGGGCCGTCGAGGCGAGCGGCGGCGCCGGCCCCGCCTCGCTGGTCGGCCTCCGCCTGGCCAAGGGGGAGGCCGGAACCGCGCGCGTGGTCCACCCGCGGGACGGCGGCCCGCACGACGAGCCGCAGGACCGGGTGCACGAGCCGTCACCCAGCGAGCACCTCAGCTCGCACGACGCGCCGCAGGACACGTCGGCCTCCGACCCGGCCCACCCGGCCGGGCCCGCCGCCGAGGAGGGGGAGTGATGACGTTGGCACCCGAGATCAAGGGCAGCAGCCCGGAGAAGCTGCTCGCACCCGTGCTGTCGTCCTTCTGGGACGAGGACAGGCCCTGGACGCTCGACGTCTACCGCAGGCACGACGGGTACGAGGGCCTGCGCAAGGCGCTCGCGATGACGCCGGACGACCTCATCGCGTACGTCAAGGAATCCGGGTTGCGCGGCCGTGGCGGCGCGGGATTCCCCACCGGGATGAAATGGCAGTTCATTCCCCAGGGCGACGGAAAACCGCACTATCTCGTTGTCAACGCCGACGAGTCGGAGCCCGGAACGTGCAAGGACATTCCGCTCCTCTTCGCGAACCCGCACAGCCTCATCGAGGGCATGATCATCGCGTGCTACGCCATCCGTTCCTCGCACGCCTTCATCTATCTGCGGGGTGAGGTCGTCCCCGTCCTGCGGCGGTTGCACGAGGCCGTCCGTGAGGCCTACGAGGCCGGCTTCCTCGGCGAGAACATCCTGGGCAGCGGACTCGACCTCGAACTCACCGTGCACGCGGGCGCCGGCGCGTACATCTGCGGCGAGGAGACCGCACTGCTCGACTCGCTCGAAGGCCGCCGCGGTCAACCGCGACTGCGTCCCCCCTTCCCTGCCGTGGAAGGCCTCTACGCCTGTCCCACTGTCGTGAACAACGTCGAGTCGATCGCGTCGGTTCCCGCCATCCTGCACCGGGGCAAGGAATGGTTCCGGTCGATGGGCAGCGAGAAGTCCCCCGGCTTCACGCTCTACTCGCTCAGCGGCCACGTCGCCTCCCCCGGCCAGTACGAGGCCCCGCTCGGCATCACCCTGCGCCAGCTGCTGGAGATGAGCGGCGGCATGCGGCCCGGACACCGCCTCAAGTTCTGGACGCCGGGCGGCTCCTCGACGCCGATGTTCACCGACGAGCACCTCGACGTCCCCCTCGACTACGAGGGCGTGGGCGCCGCGGGTTCCATGCTCGGCACGAAGGCACTCCAGTGCTTCGACGAGACGACCTGCGTCGTGCGGGCCGTCACCCGCTGGACCGAGTTCTACGCCCACGAGTCCTGCGGCAAGTGCACCCCCTGCCGCGAAGGCACCTACTGGCTGGTCCAGTTGCTGCGTGACATCGAGGCCGGCAAGGGCGTCATGAGCGACCTCGACAAGCTGAACGACATCGCCGACAACATCAACGGCAAGTCCTTCTGCGCCCTCGGCGACGGCGCCGCCTCGCCGATCTTCTCCTCCCTCAAGTACTTCCGCGCGGAGTACGAGGACCACATCACGGGCCGGGGCTGCCCCTTCGACCCGGCCAAGTCGACGGCCTGGGCCGACAAGGACAAGCACGCGGAGGTGAACGCATGACCGTGACCACGAGCGCTCCCTCCGGGGGCGGCGAGGCGGCGGTCCCGCCGGAAGATCTCGTCTCGCTGACCATCGACGGCATCGACATCAGCGTGCCCAAGGGCACCCTGGTCATCCGGGCCGCCGAACAACTCGGCGTCGAGATCCCCCGCTTCTGCGACCACCCCCTCCTCGACCCGGCCGGCGCCTGCCGCCAGTGCATCGTCGAGGTCGAGGGCCAGCGCAAGCCCATGGCGTCCTGCACGATCACCTGCACCGACGGGATGGTCGTCAAGACGCACCTCACCTCCCCGGTCGCGGAGAAGGCCCAGAAGGGTGTGATGGAGCTCCTGCTCATCAACCACCCGCTGGACTGCCCCGTCTGCGACAAGGGCGGCGAGTGCCCGCTGCAGAACCAGGCCATGTCGCACGGCCACTCCGAGTCCCGCTTCGAGGGCCGCAAGCGGACGTACGAGAAGCCCCTCCCGATCTCCACGCAGGTCCTGCTCGACCGCGAGCGGTGCGTGCTGTGCGCCCGGTGCACCCGGTTCTCCAACCAGGTCGCCGGCGACCCGATGATCGAACTGATCGAGCGGGGCGCGCTGCAGCAGGTCGGCACCGGCGAGGGCGACCCCTTCGAGTCGTACTTCTCCGGCAACACCATCCAGATCTGCCCCGTCGGCGCGCTGACCTCGGCGGCGTACCGATTCCGCTCCCGCCCCTTCGACCTGGTCTCCTCGCCGTCCGTCTGCGAGCACTGCTCCGGCGGCTGCGCCACCCGCACCGACCACCGGCGCGGCAAGGTCATGCGACGCCTCGCGGCCGACGACCCCGAGGTCAACGAGGAGTGGATCTGCGACAAGGGCCGCTTCGCGTTCCGGTACGCGCAGCGCCCGGACCGGCTCACCACCCCGCTGGTCCGCAACGCCGACGGTGTCCTGGAGCCCGCGTCCTGGCCGGAGGCCCTGGAGGTCGCCGCCCGCGGCCTGTCGGCGGCGCGCGGCCGGGCCGGTGTCCTGACCGGCGGCCGGCTCACCGTCGAGGACGCCTACGCGTACAGCAAGTTCGCGCGCGTCGCCCTCGACACCAACGACATCGACTTCCGCGCGCGCGTGCACAGCGGCGAGGAGGCCGACTTCCTGGCCGCCCGGGTCGCCGGACGCGGGCGTGACCTCGACGGCACGGGCGTCACCTACACCGCCCTGGAGAAGGCGCCCGCCGTCCTGCTGGTCGGCTTCGAGGCCGAGGAGGAGGCGCCCGGCGTCTTCCTGAGGCTGCGCAAGGCCTGGCGCAAGCACAAGCAGCGGGTGTTCTCGCTGGCGACGCACGCCACCCGGGGTCTGGAGAAGGCCGGCGGCACCCTGCTGCCCGCCGCGCCCGGCACCGAGACCGAGTGGCTGGACGCCCTCGCCAGCGGCTTCGGCCTCGACGACGACGGCACCAGGGCCGCGGAGGCGCTGCGCACCGAGGGCGCCGTGATCGTCGTCGGGGAGCGCCTCGCCGCCGTCGCGGGCGGGCTCACCGCCGCCGTGCGGGCCGCGTCCCTGACCGGCGCGAAGCTGGTGTGGATCCCGCGCCGGGCCGGGGAACGCGCCGCCGTCGAGGCGGGCGCGCTGCCGTCCGTGCTGCCGGGCGGGCGCCCGGCCACCGACCCACGCGCACGCGCGGAGGTCGCCGCCGCCTGGGGCGTCGCCGAACTCCCCGCGCGCTACGGCCGGGACACCGGGCAGATCGTCGAGGCCGCCGCCACCGGAGAGCTCGGGGCCCTGGTGGTGGCGGGTGTGGAAGTCGGCGATCTGCCCGACCCGGCACGCGCGCGTGAGGCACTGTCCGCCGTGGGCTTCCTGGTGTCGCTGGAACTGCGGCCCAGCGAGGTCACCGACCGCGCGGACGTCGTCCTCCCGGTCGCGGCCGTCGCCGAGAAGGCGGGCACCTTCGTCAACTGGGAAGGCCGCGTGCGGATGTTCGAAGCCGCGCTGAAGCCCGACCAGATGACCCGCCGGGTGGCCCCCACCGACCGGCGCGTGCTGCAGATGCTGGCCGACGCGATGGACGTCCACCTCGGGCTGCCGGACCTGCGCACCACGCGCGCGGAGCTGGACCGCCTCGGGGCGTGGGACGGGGCGAGGGCCAACGAGCCGGTGGAGGTCGGGGCCGCGCTGCCGCGCCCGGCCGCCGGGGAGGCCGTCCTCGCCGGACACCGGCTGCTGCTCGACCAGGGCCGCCTCCAGGACGGCGACGACGCGCTCGCCGGCACCCGGCACGCCGCCCACGCGCGCGTGTCGGCCGCCACGGCCGCCGAGGTGGGCGTCAAGAACGGCGACGTCCTCGCGGTCAGCGGCCCCGCCGGGGTCGTCGAACTGCCGCTGAGCATCGCCGAGATGCCCGACCGCGTCGTCTGGCTGCCGCTGAACTCCACCGGCTCGGGCGTCGCCTCCGACACCGGGGCGCTGCCCGGCGCACTCGTCCGTATCGGCCCCGCGACGCTCGCCGCCGAGGCCCCCGAGGAGGTGGAGGCGTGAGCCCGATGTACCTCGCCGCTGAGGACCTCTCGATGTTCGGCCGCGACCCCTGGTGGCTGGTCGTCGTCAAGGCGGTGTTCTGCTTCGCCTTCCTGATGATCACCGTGCTTTTCTCCATCGTGTGGGAACGCAAGGTCGTCGCCTGGATGCAGCTGCGCATCGGCCCCAACCGGCACGGCCCCTGGGGCATGCTCCAGTCGCTCGCCGACGGCATCAAGCTGATGCTCAAGGAAGACGTCATCGTCAAACGCGCGGACAAGGTCGTCTACGTCCTCGCACCGATCGTCGCGGCCATCCCGGCCTTCATGGCGATCGCGGTGATCCCCTTCGGGCCCGCCGGCAACGAGGTCTCGATCTTCGGCCAGCGCACCACGATGCAGCTCACAGACCTGCCGATCGCGATGCTCTACATCCTCGCGGTCGCCTCGGTCGGCATCTACGGCATCGTCCTCGCGGGCTGGAGCTCCGGCTCCACCTACCCGCTGCTCGGCGGCCTGCGGTCCGCCGCCCAGATGATCTCGTACGAGATCGCCATGGGCGCCGCGTTCGCCTCCGTCTTCCTCTACTCCGGGTCGATGTCGACCTCGGCGATCGTGGAGGCGCAGCAGGACCGCTGGTACATCGTGTTGCTGCCGGTCTCGTTCGTCATCTACATCGTGACCATGGTGGGCGAGACCAACCGCGCCCCGTTCGACATGCCGGAGTCCGAGGGCGACCTCGTCGGCGGCTTCAACACCGAGTACTCGTCGATCAAGTTCGCGCTGTTCATGCTCGCCGAGTACGTCAACATGGTGACCGTCTCCGCCGTGTCGGTGACGCTCTTCCTCGGCGGCTGGCGGGCCCCCTACCCCATCAGCACCTTCTGGGAGGGCGCCAACCACGGCTGGTGGCCGATGCTCTGGTTCGTGGTGAAGGTGCAGCTGCTGCTGTTCTTCTTCATCTGGCTGCGCGGCACCCTCCCGCGCGTCCGCTACGACCAGCTGATGAAGCTCGGCTGGAAGGTGCTCCTGCCGGTCTCCGTGGTCTGGCTGATGCTCGTCGCGACCGTGCGGACCCTCAGGAACGAGAACTACGACTTCGCCGAGATCGCGCTGTACGTCGCCGGCGCCGTCATCGTCCTCTTCCTGCTGTCCGTCGTCGCCGACATGTTCCGCGACCGGCGCGAGGCACAGCAGCAGCCCGCCGAACCGGCCGGCTTCGACCCGATGGCCGGTGGGTTCCCCGTCCCGCCCCTGCCCGGACAGACCCTCCCGCCGGTGCCGCGCAGGCGCCCGCGCCGGGAGCGGGAGCTGATTGTCAGTGGTGGGTCCGATACTGAGAGTGACGGATCTTCGAATGGGAGGGAGGCGTCCGATGGCTGAGGAGCCGAAAGAGAACAAGCAGGGGTTCCAGAACCCCGTCGCCGGCTTCGGCGTGACCTTCAAGGCCATGTTCAAGAAGCGGCTGACCGAGCAGTACCCGGAGCAGGAGAAGACCACGGCCCCGCGGTTCCACGGCCGGCACCAGCTCAACCGCCATCCGGACGGTCTCGAGAAGTGCGTCGGCTGCGAACTGTGCGCCTGGGCCTGCCCCGCCGACGCCATCTACGTCGAGGGCGCCGACAACACGGACGAGGAGCGCTACTCCCCGGGCGAGCGGTACGGCCGCGTCTACCAGATCAACTACGCCCGCTGCATCCTGTGCGGCCTGTGCATCGAGGCCTGCCCGACGCGCGCGCTCACCATGACCAACGAGTTCGAGCTGGCCGACTCCAGCCGCGCCAACCTCATCTACACCAAGGAGCAGCTGCTCGCCGGTCTTGAGGACGGCATGGTCGACTCGCCGCACGCGATCTACCCGGGCACCGACGAGCAGGACTACTACCGAGGCCTGGTCACCGAGGCCGCGCCCGGTACGGAGCGTCAAGTGGCCACCTCCACGGGAGAGAAGCCGCAGGACGCTGCCTCCACCACCGGTGAGGACGAGCCGGCGTCGGAGGAGGTGATCCGCCGATGACGCAGCAACTCGCCGCCGCGGCCACTCTGTCCGCCGGCACCTCCACCGGTGAGGCCGTCCAGTTCTGGGTCCTCGGCACCATCGCCGTGATCGGCGCCCTGTGCACCGTCTTCATGAAGAGGGCCGTGCACAGCGCCCTCTGCCTCGCCGGCACCATGATCATCCTGGCGGTGTTCTACCTGGCCAACGGCGCCTACTTCCTGGGCATCGTGCAGATCGTCGTCTACACCGGCGCGATCATGATGTTGTTCCTGTTCGTGGTGATGCTCGTCGGCGTCACCGCGGCGGACTCCCTGAAGGAGACCATCAAGGGCCAGCGCTGGCTGGCCCTCCTGTGCGGCCTCGGCTTCGGCATCCTGCTGATCGCGGGCATCGGCAACGCCTCGCTGACGGAGTTCAACGGCCTCGGCACGGCGAACGCCGGCGGCAACGTGGAGGGCCTCGCGGCCCTGATCTTCACCGACTACGTGTTCGCCTTCGAACTCACGGGTGCCCTCCTCATCACGGCCGCCGTCGGCGCCATGGTCCTCACCCACCGCGAGCGCACCGAGCGCGCCAAGACCCAGCGCGAGCTGGCCGAACAGCGCGTACGTGAGGGCAAGCACCTCCCGCCGCTCCCGGCCCCCGGCGTCTACGCCCGGCACAACGCGGTCGACGTCCCGGGCCTGTTGCCCGACGGCACCACGTCCGAGCTGACCGTCAGCAAGACCCTGCGGGACCGGGGCCAGATCCGCGACGTGTCGACCCAGGCACTGAACGACCTCAAGGCACTGGAACAGCGCGCCGAGGACCGCCTGGAGCGCACCAACAGCGGCGCCGGCGGAAACGGCCGGAACGGCGGCGACAGCGGGGAGGCAGCGCAGTGAATCCCGTCAACTACCTGTACCTCGCCGCCCTGCTGTTCACGATCGGCGCCACCGGCGTCCTGATCAGGCGGAACGCGATCGTGGTGTTCATGTGCGTCGAGCTGATGCTCAACGCCTGCAACCTCGCCCTGGTCGCCTTCTCCCGCATGCACGGCAATCTCGACGGCCAGATCATCGCCTTCTTCACGATGGTCGTCGCCGCCGCGGAGGTCGTGGTCGGTCTCGCGATCATCGTGTCGCTGTTCCGGTCCCGCCACTCGGCCTCGGTAGACGACGCCAGCCTGATGAAGCTGTAAGGGGTCGGAAGAATCGTGGAGAACCTGATTGCGCTGCTGGTCGCGGCGCCCCTGCTCGGAGCCGCCGTCCTGTTGTGCGGCGGCCGGCGCCTCGACGCCGTCGGCCACTGGATCGGCACGGCCCTCGCCGCCGCCTCCTTCGTCATCGGCGTGGTCCTCTTCGCCGACATGCTCGGCAAGGACGCCGAACACCGCGAGATCGGCCAGCACCTGTTCAGCTGGATCCCCGTCGAGGGCTTCCAGGCCGACGTCGCCTTCCAGCTCGACCAGCTGTCGATGACGTTCGTCCTGCTGATCACCGGAGTCGGCTCGCTCATCCACGTGTACTCCATCGGGTACATGGAGCACGACGAGCGCCGACGCCGCTTCTTCGGCTATCTGAACCTGTTCCTCGCGGCGATGCTGCTGCTGGTCCTCGCCGACAACTACCTGCTGCTGTACGTCGGCTGGGAGGGCGTCGGTCTCGCCTCCTACCTGCTGATCGGCTTCTGGCAGCACAAGCCCAGCGCCGCCACCGCCGCGAAGAAGGCCTTCCTGGTCAACCGCGTCGGCGACGTCGGGCTGTCCATCGCCATCATGCTGATGTTCACCACCTTCGGGACCTTCGCCTTCGGCCCGGTCCTCGGCGCCGTCGGCGAGACGAGCGAGGGCACGCTCACCGCGATCGCCCTGATGCTGCTGCTCGCGGCCTGCGGCAAGTCCGCCCAGGTGCCGCTGCAGTCCTGGCTCGGGGACGCGATGGAGGGCCCGACTCCGGTCTCCGCCCTCATCCACGCCGCGACCATGGTCACCGCCGGTGTCTACCTGATCGTCCGTTCCGCCGCCATCTTCAACGGCGCCCCGGACGCCCAGCTCGTCACCACCGTCGTCGGCGCGGTCACGCTCCTCTTCGGTGCGATCGTCGGTTGCGCGAAGGACGACATCAAGAAGGCCCTCGCCGGTTCGACGATGTCGCAGATCGGGTACATGGTGCTGGCCGCCGGACTCGGCCCCATCGGGTACGTCTTCGCGATCATGCACCTGGTGACGCACGGCTTCTTCAAGGCCGGGCTGTTCCTCGGCGCCGGCTCGGTCATGCACGGCATGAACGACGAGGTCGACATGCGCAAGTACGGTGGCCTGCGGAAGTACATGCCGGTCACCTTCGTCACCTTCGGCCTCGGCTACCTCGCCATCATCGGCTTCCCGGGCCTGTCCGGCTTCTTCTCCAAGGACAAGATCATCGAGGCGGCCTTCGCCAAGGGCGGCACCGAGGGCTGGATCCTCGGCGGCGTGGCCCTGCTGGGCGCGGCCATCACCGCGTTCTACATGACGCGCGTGATGCTGATGACGTTCTTCGGCGAGGAGCGCTGGCGCAGCCGGCCCACGGCCTCCCCGGCCGAGCCGGACGTGGAGCCCGCCGCCGAGCACGGTGGCGCGGCTGCGTCTGATCATGTCGCTGCCGCGACGGGGGAGCCGCACCCGCACGAGTCGCCCAAGGTCATGACGATCCCCATGATCGTCCTGGCGGTCGGATCGGTCTTCGGCGGCGCATTCTTCAGCATCGGCGACCGCTTCATCCACTGGCTGGAGCCCGTCACCAAGCACTCGCACGGCCACCCGCCGATCAGCGCCGCGGCGGTCACCTCGGCCACCGTCGCCGTGATGGTCATCGGCGTCGGCCTCGCGTGGCTCCAGTACGGGCGAAAGCCCGTCCCCGTCGTCGCCCCGCGCGGATCGCTGCTCACCCGGGCCGCCCGGCGCGACCTCCTCCAGGACGACTTCAACCACGTCGTCCTCGTACGCGGCGGAGAGCACCTGACGCGCTCCCTCGTCTACGTCGACCACACCCTGGTCGACGGAGTCGTCAACGGCACGGCGGCCTCCATGGGCGGCCTCTCCGGGCGGCTGCGCCGGATCCAGAACGGCTACGCCCGCTCGTACGCGGTCTCGATGTTCGGCGGCGCTGCGATCCTCATCGCCGCGACCCTGCTGATGAGGGCGGTCTGATACCGATGTCCTTTCCTCTGCTGACAGCGACGGCGGCGCTCCCGGCCCTCGGGGCGATCGCCACGGCCGCCGTCCCGGCCCAGCGGCGCAACGCCGCGAAACTGCTGGCGCTGATCGTCTCGCTGGGCACGCTCGTGCTCGCCGCGATCATCGCGGTCCGCTTCGACCCCGGCGGCAACCGCTACCAGCTCACCGAGTCCCACGCCTGGATCGCGGACTTCGGGGTGCGCTACGAGCTGGGCGTCGACGGCATCGCGGTGGCGCTGATCGGGCTCACCGCCCTGCTGATCCCGTTCATCATCCTCGCGGGCTGGCACGACGCCGACCCGCTGGAGACCGGCGCTGCATCTCTCAGCAGCTTCGCTGCGGGGCGGTGGCGGCCGACGCAGGGCTTCTTCGCCCTGATCCTGGCCGTCGAGGCGATGGTGATCATCTCCTTCGAGGCCACCGACGTCTTCCTCTTCTACATCTTCTTCGAAGCCATGCTCATCCCGATGTACTTCCTCATCGGCGGCTTCGGCGACCGCGCCCACGAGCACGGCGAGGAGACGGCGGCCACCCAACGTTCGTACGCCGCGGTGAAGTTCCTCCTCTACAACCTGGTCGGCGGTCTGATCATGCTGGCCGCGGTCATCGGCCTGTACGTGGTCGCCGGGAACTTCTCGCTCCCGGAGATCGCCGAGGCCCGTGCCAACGGCTCCCTGGAGATGGCGACCAGCACCGAACGGTGGCTGTTCCTCGGCTTCTTCTTCGCCTTCGCCGTGAAGGCGCCGCTGTGGCCGCTGCACACCTGGCTGCCCAACGCCATGCAGGAGTCGACCGCCCCGGTCGCCGTCCTCATCACGGCCGTCGTCGACAAGGTCGGCACGTTCGCGATGCTCCGCTTCTGCCTCGGTCTGTTCCCCGAGGCCAGCACGTGGGCGACGCCCGCGATCCTCGTCCTGGCGCTGATCAGCATCATCTACGGGGCGCTGCTCGCCGTCGGCCAGCGCGACATCAAGCGGCTGGTGGCGTACGCGTCGATCTCGCACTTCGGCTTCATCATCCTGGGCATCTTCGCGATGACCAGCCAGGGCCAGTCCGGCGCGACGCTCTACATGGTCAACCACGGCATCTCGACCGCCGCCCTGATGCTGGTCGCCGGATTCCTGATCTCCCGGCGCGGGTCCCGGCTCATCGCCGACTACGGCGGGGTGCAGAAGGTCGCGCCGGTGCTCGCCGGCACCTTCCTGATCGGTGGCCTCGCGACCCTGTCGCTGCCCGGACTCGCCCCGTTCGTCAGCGAGTTCCTGGTCCTGGTCGGCACGTTCGCGCGCTACCCGGTGGTCGGGATCATCGCCACCGTCGGCATCGTCCTCGCCGCGCTCTACACCCTCGTCCTCTACCAGCGGACGATGACGGGCCCGGTGAAGGCCGAGGTCGAGGGGATGCCCGACCTGCGGGTCCGCGAACTCGTGGTGGTCGCACCGCTGGTCGCGCTGCTGATCTTCCTGGGTGTCTTCCCGAAGCCGCTCACCGACATCGTCAACCCGGCGGTGGAGCACACCATGTCCGACGTCCAGAAGAAGGACCCCCAGCCCGAGGTGGAGGCGGCCAAGTGAGCGCATCAGCCGTCCACAGCCTGTGGACAACCGCGGCCGAACCGATCACCAAGATCGACGCGCCGAAGATCGAATACGGGCAACTGTCGCCCACCCTGATCGTCATCGGCGCGGCGATCATCGGAGTGCTGGTCGAGGCCTTCGTCCCGCGCAAGTCCCGCTACTACGTTCAGGTGTTCGTCTCCGTCGTCGCCCTCGCGGCCTCCTTCGCCGCGGTCGTCGCGCTCGCGGCGGGCGGATACGGCACCACGAAGGCCGGCATCGCGGCCATGGGCGCCATCGCGGTCGACGGACCGGCCCTGTTCCTCCAGGGCACGATCCTCCTCGCCGGCATCCTCGGCGTCTTCACCTTCGCCGAACGCCGCCTCGACCCCGAGACCCACGGCAACAAGGTCGACTCCTTCGCCGCACAGGCAGCCTCCGTGCCCGGCAGCGACAGCGAGAAGGCCGCCGTCAAGGCCGGATTCACCACCACCGAGGTCTTCCCGCTGCTGCTCTTCGCGATCGGCGGCATGCTGATCTTCCCGGCGGCCAACGACCTGCTGACCCTGTTCATCGCCCTGGAGGTCTTCTCCCTCCCGCTGTACCTGCTGTGCGCCGTGGCCCGCCGCAAGCGGCTCATGTCCCAGGAGGCCGCGGTCAAGTACTTCCTCCTCGGCGCCTTCGCCTCCGCCTTCACCCTCTTCGGCATCGCCCTGCTCTACGGCTACGCGGGCTCGGTGAACTACGCGACGATCGCCCAGGTCGTCGACGGCACCATCGGCGACATCAGTCCCGCCCTCGCCGACACCATGGGCAACGACGCGCTGCTGCTCATCGGCGCCGCCATGCTCGTCATGGGCCTGCTGTTCAAGGTCGGCGCGGTGCCGTTCCACATGTGGACCCCGGACGTCTACCAGGGCGCGCCCACCCCGGTCACCGGCTTCATGGCCGCGGCGACCAAGGTGGCCGCCTTCGGCGCGCTGCTCCGGCTCCTGTACGTCGTCCTGCCCGGTCTGCGCTGGGACTGGCGGCCGGTCATGTGGGCCGTCGCCATCGTCACCATGCTGGCCGGCGCGATCGTCGCCATCACCCAGACCGACATCAAGCGACTGCTCGCCTACTCCTCGATCGCGCACGCCGGCTTCATCCTCGCCGGTGTCATCGCGGCCTCGCCCGACGGCGTCTCGTCCGTGCTGTTCTACCTGGGCGCCTACTCCTTCGTGACCATCGGCGCGTTCGCCGTGGTCACGCTGGTGCGGGACGCGGGCGGCGAGGCCACCCACCTGTCCAAGTGGGCCGGGCTCGGCCGCAGGTCCCCGCTCGTGGCGGCCGTCTTCGCGGTCTTCCTGCTGGCCTTCGCGGGCATCCCGCTGACCTCCGGGTTCGCGGGCAAGTTCGCCGTGTTCAAGGCGGCGGCGGAGGGCGGCGCGGGCGCGATCGTCGTGGTCGGTGTGATCTCGTCGGCCATCGCCGCGTTCTTCTACATCCGCGTCATCGTGCTCATGTTCTTCAGCGAGCCGCGCCCCGAGGGGCCGACGGTCGCCGTGCCGTCACCGCTGACCATGACCGCGATCGCGGTCGGGGTCGCCGTCACGCTGGTGCTCGGCGTCGCACCGCAGTACTTCCTGGACCTCGCGGGGCAGGCGGGCGTCTTCGTGCGGTAGCGCTCCGCTCGGCTGCCGCTTTCGTTGCTGCCCCGGTTGCTACTCGGTTACTGCTCGGCTGTTCGAACATGGCGGGACTCGGCTTCGAAAGGAGCTGGGTCCCGCCCTTGTTCTCCGGTCCGGAGCCGCCGCATCCGGGTGGAGCCTGTGGATAACTCTGAGGCTGTCGGTGCGGGCGCCTATCGTGGCTAGGGCTGGAGGAACCACGGACGGCACTGGACGCAAGGGCGCGGGGGGCGGGCCATGATCGGGACGGGCGGGACGAGTGTGATGGCGGACGAGGACAGGACGACCGGGACGGACAGCGAGGCGCTGGCCGTGCTCCACCGGGTCTTCGGGTACGACGCCTTCCGGGGCGAGCAGGCAGCGATCATCGAGCACGTGGTCGCGGGCGGCGACGCCGTCGTCCTCATGCCGACCGGCGGCGGAAAGTCCCTCTGCTACCAGATCCCGTCCCTGGTCAGGCCCGGCACGGGCATCGTCGTCTCCCCGCTGATCGCGCTGATGCAGGACCAGGTGGACGCCCTGCGGGCCCTCGGCGTGCGCGCCGGGTTCATCAACTCCACCCAGGACTTCGACGAGCGCCGCGTGGTCGAGGCCGAGTTCCTCGCGGGCGAGCTGGACCTCCTCTACCTCGCACCGGAGCGCCTGCGGCTCGACACCACCCTGGATCTGCTGGGCCGAGGCAAGATCTCCGTCTTCGCGATCGACGAGGCCCACTGCGTCTCCCAGTGGGGCCACGACTTCCGGCCCGACTACCTCTCCCTCTCCCTTCTGGGCCGACGCTGGCCCGACGTACCGCGCATCGCCCTCACCGCCACCGCCACCCGCGCCACCCACCGCGAGATCACCGAGCGGCTCGACATGCCCCGGGCCAGACACTTCGAGGCCAGCTTCGACCGGCCCAACATCCAGTACCGCATCGTGCCCAAGGCCGACCCGAAGAAGCAGCTCCTGTCCTTCCTGCGCCAGGAACACGCGGGCGACGCCGGCATCGTCTACTGCCTCTCCCGCAACTCCGTGGAGAAGACCGCCGAGTTCCTCAGCAAGAACGGCGTCGAGGCGGTGCCGTACCACGCCGGCCTCGACGCGGGTACCCGCGCGGCCCACCAGTCACGGTTCCTGCGCGAGGAAGGGCTCGTCGTCGTCGCCACGATCGCCTTCGGGATGGGCATCGACAAACCCGACGTACGGTTCGTCGCCCACCTCGACCTGCCGAAGTCCGTCGAGGGCTACTACCAGGAGACCGGCCGCGCCGGCCGCGACGGACTGCCGTCCACGGCCTGGATGGCGTACGGCCTGAACGACGTCATACAGCAGCGGAAGATGATCCAGGGCAGCGAGGGCGACGAGGCGTTCCGCCGCCGGGCCGCCGGCCACCTAGACGCCATGCTTGCGCTCTGCGAGACCGTCCAATGCCGACGCGGACAGCTCCTGCAGTACTTCGGCCAGGAACCCCAGGCCGACGGCTGCGGCAACTGCGACACCTGCCTCGTCCCGCCGGAGACCTGGGACGGCACCGTCGCCGCGCAGAAGGTGCTCTCCACGGTGGTGCGGCTCCAGCGCGAGCGCGGGCAGAAGTTCGGCGCCGTGCAGATCGTCGACATCCTGCTGGGGCGGCGGACCGCGAAGGTCATCCAGTTCGACCACGACCAGCTTTCCGTCTTCGGCATCGGCGAGGACATGGCCGAGGGTGAATGGCGGGGCGTCGTAAGGCAGTTGCTCGCCCAGGGGTTCCTCGCGGTCGAGGGCGAGTACGGCACGCTCGTGCTCACCGAGGAGAGCGGGGCGGTGCTGCGGCGGGAGAGGGACGTGCCGCTGCGCAAGGAACCGAAGAAACCGGCGACCACACGGCAGGCGTCGGGCGGCTCCGGGGCGTCGGGGTCCGGCTCGTCGGGCTCCGGCCGGGGCGAACGGAAGGCGAAGGCGGCCGTCGAGCTCTCCGACGACCTGCTCCCCGTCTTCGAGGCCCTCCGCGCCTGGCGCGCCGAACAGGCCCGCGAACAGGGCGTCCCCGCCTACGTCATCTTCCACGACGCCACCCTCCGCGAGATCGCGGCCACCGCCCCCGCCTCCGTCGACGAACTCGGCACCATCAGCGGCATCGGCGAGAAGAAGCTCGCGACGTACGGGGAGGGCGTGCTCGGGGTCCTCGCCTCGCTGGGCGGCACCGGCACCGACGAGGGCTCCTCGGCCGCCACAGCCACGGCCACCGCCACCGCCACACCCACGGACGGGGACGCACACGGCTCCTTCGACTGGCCGGACGACGAGCCGGAACCCGAGCCGGACGATTGGGCTTAGCGGACACACGGGGGAGGGGACCACCATGGACGCGCAGGACACGGCGGAGAAGCTGCGGACGATCACCGGGGAGCTGTCGGAACGCTTCTACGAGCGCGACGACGTGGTACGCACCCTGATGGTCACCCTGCTGGCCGGGCAGCACTCGCTGCTGCTCGGCCCACCCGGCACCGCGTGACTGGCCATGGCGGGGCAGCGACTGGAGAAACTGCGCGAGGAGGCGGCGAGCTCGGGCCGTTCCACCGCCGCCATCGACCGGGTCACCGGCCGCCAGCGCGCCGTACGCGCCCGTGTCCTCACCGAGGCCCTCGGCGTGGACGCGAGCACCGTGCAGGCCCAGCTCTGAACGAGGGGGGATCGCAGCGATGGACGGGACCACATCCGAAGCGGTGCCCCGAAGCGGTGCCCCGGGGCGGGGCACCGGCCAGGCTCGACGAGCTGGCGGGGCTGGCCGGGACGTGGCTGGGGCTGACGGACGGGGGCCCCGCACGACACACCGCCGCGGTCGTCGCGGACCGGTTCGACCGGATCGTATGGCGCGACACGTACGAGCAGTCGGCGGGACTGCGCGAACTGACCGAGGAACTGGCCGATGAGTCGGACGACGCTCGGTACAGGCACCACGGTCAGACCGCCGACCTGCTCACCGACGTCTTCTTGGCCGCGTACCAGGTCCGCCCGCGGTTGCGTGAGCGGACGGAGATGACGCCCTCCCGGCTGGTCGACCACCAGGTGATCACCTCGCTGACGGAATCACCGGAGTACGCGGAACTGCACCGGGAGACGGCCGGTGATCCCTACGCCGCCGCCATGGCCGTGCTCGCCCAGGCCCCGGCGCTCCGCAGCATGCTGGAGCGCACCCGCGACGCCCGCCGGCGGGCCGAACGGGCGGACCGGGCCCAGCGGGACGCCGAGGACGCGGCGACCGCCGTCGCCGAGGTCCTGCGACGGGCCGCGGACGAGGCGGACGAGGACCGTCCCGGCCCGCCCTCGCCACCGGCGGGGCATACAGCCGACCCGCTCACCACAAGGCCGGCACCAAACCCGAAGGACAGGCTGACAAGCGACTTTGAGGATCAGCACACTGAGCCCATGCGATACGAGGAGAAGGCCAAGCTCACCACAGCGAGGGCTCTGGTCCCGGTGGCCCTCCTCGTCACCTCGCCTGTGCTGCTGATAGCCGGAGCGCCGCTCCGTCGCCGATACCTCCGCTACGTCTACCGGGATGGAGCGCCACTGATCCTGGACAAGAAGCAGGGCCGAATCAGCGTCCACTGGTTCGTGGTCACCAGCCCTCTTCTCGAATGGTTGTGCCGGCCCACAGAGTCACTCGCTCGACTCGTCTCACGCCGAGGTTGAACGGCAGGCTCATGGAGCGCGCGACGCGTACGCCCTGACGTCGGCGTCGGAGTCCTTGGTGGCTGTGGTGAGGGCGGTGCGGAAGACGTCGGTGTTCTCCAGGTCGGCGCCGAGCAGCGCCGTGCCGAGGTCGAGGGGGCCGAGGGTGAGCGGGATGTAGGTGAGGTCGAGGGAGAGGGGAGGCCGTTCAGGCGGCGCAGACGTTCGATGTAGAGGACGTCGGTGCCGGGCGGGAGGTGCAGGCGGTCGGCCACGGGGGTGGGGCCCATGGTGCGGACCTCGTTGGTGACCGTGCCGTGCTCGCGGAGGGTTTCCGCGAGGCCCATCAGGCGGTCCAGGCCGTGGGGGTACTTCCGGGCGACGACGACGGTGCCGACGCCCGGGAAGCGTTCCACGAGGTCTTCGGCGCGCAGCAGGTCCAGGGCCTCGCCCACGGTGTTGCGGGTCGCGCGGTAGTCGGTGGCGAGGGTGGACTCGTGGGGAAGCGTGCCGTCCGCGAAGCCGCCGCTGAGGAGCTGACGGCGCAGCAGATCGGCGAGCTGCCGCGCCTGGTCCGCCCGCAGCCGGCGTCCGCACCGCCCCGTGCGGCGACGGTGGTCGCGCCCTGTCCGGCGTGGTCCCGGATGCGGTCGGTGGATGGCATGTTTCGAACCATACCGAAATGGTGGGGAAAGCGATGTTGCCGGAGTGTTGCGCCATCTGAGGAGGTGTCGAAGACCGTGCTGACCTGCTCTTACGTGGGAGAGGGCGCAAGATCTGCCACCGACTTGTCCAAGGGGTGGGAATGCGGCTCCGGTGGCTGGGATGCGCCGTTCCGCCTCCTGGGCCCGGACGCGCCGTTCTACCCCTGCGCCGCCACCACCCGCCCCCTGACCT
>NZ_JARGEE010000849.1:0-1423 GCF_033794485.1 Streptomyces sp. MB09-02B | reverse complement strand
AAGGGGCAGCGCCCCTGGGGATGGGACGGGTAGGGGCGGCGGGGCCGACAGAACCCCGATCAGGTCAGGAAGTCCTGGGCGATCCGTTCGGCGACGGCCTCCAGGATCGGCCCCGGATCGGCGATGCACCGCTCCACGTCCGGCTCGACCTCGGTGAGGGGGTACGCCCGACGGATCCCGGCCCGCCCGAGCGCCGCCGGCGCCAACGCCAGCCGCCCGCAGACCGCCACGACCTCCTTGTCGGCGGCGCGCGCGGCCGCCGCGACCCCGGCGGGTGCCTTGCCGTGCAGGGTCTGCTCGTCGAGGGAGCCCTCGCCGGTGATGACGAGCGTGGCCTTCGACAGCGCCGCCGCGAAACCCAGGACGTCGAGCATCACCTCGATACCGGGCCGGAAGCGCGCACCGAGGATCAGGGCGCCGTACCCGATACCGCCGGCGGCGCCCGCGCCCGGGGCCAGGGCGTGCTCGGCGGCCCGCTCCCCGACCGTCTTCTCCAGTTCCAGGACGGCCGCGAAGTGCGTCAGCGCCGCGTCCAGCGTCGCCACCTCCTCGGGACTCGCGCCCTTCTGCGGGCCGTACACGGCCGGGGCGCCCTTCGGGCCCGTCAGCGGGTTGTCGACGTCGCTCGCGAGGACGAGGTCGACCGACGTGAGCCGCTCGTCGAGCCCGGACAGGTCCGCCGTCACCAGGTCGCGCAGGCCTCCGCCGCCGGGCCCGACGGGCTCCCCCGCCGCGTCCAGGAAGCGCGCGCCGAGCGCGGCGAGCATGCCCGCGCCGCCGTCCGTCGTGGCGCTGCCGCCGACGCCGAACACGATCGTGCGGGCGCCCTCGTCGAGCGCGGCGCGCAACAGCTCTCCGGAGCCGTACGTGGAGGCCGTGAGCGGTGCGAAGACACCGGCGGGGAGTCGCTGCAACCCGCTCGCCTCGGCCATCTCCACGACGGCCGTGTCACCGCGCAGCGCGTACGCGGCGGTGACGGGCTCACCCAGCGGCCCGGCGACCCGTACCTCACGGCGTTCGAAACCGGCCGCGACCGCCGCGGCCACCGTGCCGTCGCCGCCGTCGGCAACCGGCAGCGCCTCGACCTCCAGGTCGGGCCGGACCCGGCGCAGGCCCGCCGTGACCCGCTCGGCGACCTCGACGGCCGTCAGCGTGCCCTTGAACTTGTCCGCGGCGATCAGCACCCGCGAGTCGGTCGCTTCCGTGTCGCAGGACGTTTGCGTGTCGCCGGACGTGTTCGCGTCCCCGGACGTGTTCGCGTCCCCGGACGTGTTCGCGTCCCCGGACGTGTTCGTGTCCCCGGACATGTCGATCCCGTCCACCGCGGCGTTCGCCACCTTGCGTTCCCCTCGCTCATCGGGCCTTGCGCACGTCAAGGCAGTCGCGCCGCTGTGACCCTAACCGCCCCGGCCCCGGTACGTCA
>NZ_JARGEE010000848.1:0-1423 GCF_033794485.1 Streptomyces sp. MB09-02B | reverse complement strand
GCCCCCTGACCTCGCCCAGCCCCACCTTCGTGCCGCCCGGTCCCGGTGCCCATGCCGTGAGGGTCACCTCGTCGCCGTCCTCCAGGAACGTGCGCTTGCCGGTCGGGAGGTCGAGCGGGTCGCGCCCGTTCCAGGTGAGTTCCAGCAGCGAGCCCCGCTGGTCGGGGGAGGCGCCGCTGACCGTGCCGGAGCCGTAGAGGTCGCCGGTGCGCAGCGACGCGCCGTTCACCGTCAGATGGGCAAGTTGCTGCGCGGCCGTCCAGTACATCGTGGCGAAGGGCGGCTCCGAGACGACGTGCCCGTTGACCGCGACGCTGATCCGCAGGTCGTACCCCCCGGGGTCGATGTCCGGCGCGGAGTCGTCCAGGTAGGGCAGCAGCGGATGCGTGCGCTCCGGCGGTGCCACCCGCGCCTCCTCCAGCGCCTCCAACGGCGTGACCCAGGCGGACACCGACGTCGCGAACGACTTCCCGAGGAACGGCCCGAGCGGCACGTACTCCCAGGCCTGGAGATCACGCGCCGACCAGTCGTTGAGGAGGCACACCCCGAAGACGTGGTCGCGGAAGTCCGCGAGCCCCACGGGCCGCCCCCGCTCGGACGGCACGCCGACCACGAAGCCGACCTCCGCCTCGATGTCCAGCCGCACCGACGGCCCGAACACCGGCGCCGGATCGGTCGGCGCCTTGCGCTGCCCGGCCGGCCGTACCACCTCCGCGCCGGACACGACGACCGTGCCGGACCGGCCGTGGTAACCGATGGGGAGGTGCTTCCAGTTGGGCGTCAGCGGATCGGGCGCGTCGGGACGGAAGATGCGGCCCACGTTCCGGGCGTGGTTCTCGGAGGCGTAGAAGTCGACGTAGTCGGCCACCTCGAAGGGCAGGTGCAGGGTCACCGAGGACAGCGCGTGGAAGTGGGGCGCGATCGTCTCCCGGTGCGAGGGCACCGTCAGCCACGCCGTCAGGGCCCGCCTGAGGTCCGACCAGGCCGTGCGGCCCGCCGCCAGCAGGGGGTTCAGCGTGGGGTGTGCCAGCAGCGCGGCGTACGGGGAGCCGAGGGCGTGCGCCGCCGCGGCGGCGTCGAGGACGTGATCGCCGAGGCGGACCCCGACGGTGCGAGGGGCTCCGGACGTGCCGAGGGAGAAGACACCGTAGGGGAGGTTGTGCGGACCGAAGGGGTGACCCTCGGGGACGTCGAAGGGGTGACCCTCGGGGACATCGTCGGGGACATCGAAGGGGGGCATCGAGTGGTGCCTCGCTCTCGTGCGTTCCGTCGTACCTCTGGTCGTGGCTCACGTTACGGGGCGGCGCCAAGATCGGGGAATGTCTAAAGAGTTCGCAATGTCCTGATAGGGGAGGGTCGGAAGGAGAGGTTCCGGCTTAGCGTCCTCTGGGGGACGCGGACGGGGTGGGTCCGGGTCCGGTAG
>NZ_JARGEE010000847.1:0-1441 GCF_033794485.1 Streptomyces sp. MB09-02B | reverse complement strand
GGCGGGGGCGAGGAGGGGCGCAGGCGCGCGACGGAGTGATCGGAAGGTGAGGTTCCGCGGAGGTGCGCTTCCGCTGCGGGGGTGGTGACCACGGGAAGGGGGTGCAGAGAATGCTCGCTTTGGGTGACAATTGGTTGCGGAGCGTGGCCACTCGGAGGGGTTCTCGGCCGCGCCGTGTTGCCCGGGTGATCTGTCTGGCGGACTCCCTTCGTGAGTCTCGTGATCACCGTCGGGTTCGCTCCCCTGGCTCGGGACTGCGCATCTCCTGTCGGGCACCCCTGTCGAACATCGGCTGCCGGAGGTGTTGTCTCGTGCGTAATGCCTTGGGGCCGTTTCAGGGACGGTTACGGCTGTGGCCATGGCTCGGGAGACCACGGGCTGCGTCGTGGCGCGGGGAGTTGGCCGCCTCGGTCGTCGTGTTTCTCGTGGCGCTGCCGCTGTGTGCGGGGGTCGCGGTCGCATCGGGGGTGCCGGCGGAGTTGGGGCTGGTCACGGGGATCGTCGGAGGACTGGTCGTCGGTGCTCTGCCGGGGAGCAGCCTCCAGGTGAGCGGCCCGGCGGCCGGGCTGACCGTGTTGGTGTACGAGGCGGTGCGGGCGTACGGGCTGTCGGCGCTCGGTGTACTGGTGCTCGGTGCCGGAGTGCTGCAGATCGTGTTGGGGGTGGTGCGCTGGGGGCGGTGGTTTCGGGCCGTGTCCGTGGCCGTGGTGCAGGGGATGCTCGCCGGGATCGGACTGGTGCTGGTGGCGGGGCAGGTGTACGCCATGGGGGATGCGGCCGCGCCCGGAGGCGGGGGGATCGAGAAGTTCGCCGGGCTGGGGGCGTTGCCCGGGGCCGTGGATCTCGTCGCGCTCGCGCTCGGGGGTGCCACTGTCGGCGTCCTGGTGGTGTGGCCCCGGTGGCGGTGGGGAGCGCGGTTCGTGCCGGCGCCGTTGGTGGCTGTCGGGGGTGCGGCCCTGGTCACGGGGGTCTGCGACCTTCAGGTGCGGCGGGTCGAGGTGCGGGGGTTGCTGGAGGCCGTGCGGGTGCCATCGGTCGACGACCTGGCGTTGCTCACGGAGGCGGGGGTGGTCGGGACCGTTCTCGCCCTCGCGCTGATCGCTTCGGCCGAGTCGTTGTTCAGCGCGGCGGCCGTGGATGGGCTGCACGACGGCCCGAGGACCGACTACGACCGGGAGTTGGTCGCCCAGGGCGCCGGGAACGTGCTGTGCGGGGTACTCGGGTCACTGCCCATGACGGCGGTCATCGTACGGAGTGCGGCGAACGTGCGGGCGGGGGCGCGGACCAAGGCCTCACGGGTGCTGCACGGGGTGTGGCTGCTGGTCTTCGCGGCGCTGCTGCCCGGGGTGCTCGGTGTGATCCCTTTGGCGGCGCTGGCCGGGCTGCTGGTGCATGCGGGGTTCCGGCTCGTGCCCGTACGGGAGTTGGGGGTGCTGTGGCG
>NZ_JARGEE010000846.1:0-1443 GCF_033794485.1 Streptomyces sp. MB09-02B | reverse complement strand
GCTTCCTAATGCTGTTGTCAAGCTGCGCTGGTGACTGGTGGTGTGACTTGATAGCACCGTCGGTCGCGGATGAGGGCCCACAGGACGTTGACGCGTCGGCGGGCGAGGGCGAGCACGGCCTGGATGTGCTTCTTGCCCTCGGCGCGTTTGCGGTCGTAGAACTTCCGCGAGTTCGGGTCGTAGCGGACGCTGACCAAGGCGGACGTGTAGAAGACGCGCTGGAGTCTTCGGTGGTAGGTGAGCGGTCGGTGCAGGTTGCCACTGATCTTGCCCGAGTCGCGCGGTGCGGGTGCGACGCCGGCGAAGGCCGCCAGAGCGTCCGGGGAGTCGAAGTCGTCCAGGCTGCCGCCGACGGCGGCCAGGAACTCGGCACCGAGCACGGCGCCGATGCCCGGGACGCTCAGGAGGATGTCGGCGAGTTCGTGCTCGCGAAACCGGCCCTCGATGAGCTTGTCCAGTTCCGAGATCTGCTCGTTGAGGGCCATCACCTCCACGGCCAGGGTGTGGACCAGCTTCGCGATGGTCTTCTCCCCGGGGACAGCGGTGTGCTGGCGCTCGGCGGCCTCGACCGCGGCCTCGGCCAGGGCTCGTGCGCTTCGGACCTTGCGGTTGGCCAGCCACCTCGTCAGCCGCGTGACCCCTGCGCGGCGGATCGCAGCCGGGGTCTGGTACCCCGTCAGCAGTCTGAGCGGGCCGGTGTTGGTGACGTCCAGAACCCGCTCCAGGGCCGGGAAGATACTCAGCAGGGTGCCGCGCAGGCGGTTCACCACGCGGGTGCGGTCCTCGACCAGGTCGGCCCGGCGGCCGGTCAGCAGCTTGAGTTCGACGGCGGCTTCATCGCCAGGGCGGATGGGCCGCAGATCGCGGCGCATCCTGGCCTGGTCGGCGATCACGTAGGCGTCGCGGGCGTCGGACTTGCCCTCGCCGCGGTAGCCGTCGGAGGCCCGGTTCACCAGACGGCCGGGGAGGTAGAGGACCTCCTGGCCGTGGTTGATCAGCAGGGCCAGCAGCAGCGCGGGTTCCCCACCGGTCATGTCGATGGCCCAGGTGACCTGACGGCCGTCGGCCAGGTCGAGGACGTCGCCGATCAGCTTGAGCAGCTCGGGCTCGTCGTTGGCGACCCGCCGCGACAGCAGTGCCTTGCCGTCGGCATCCAAGGCAAGGCCGTGGTGGTGCCCCTTGCCGCTGTCGATCCCCGCCCATATCCGGCTCATCGTGCTCCTGAAGTTCGATCTCGTGCTGTTCGTGCCACGGACGACCTCGCCGGCATTGCTCTACACAGCGACTTGTTCGCACTTCCTAATCGGCGGCCGAGTCGTCGTGGGGCGCTGGGAGGCGAAGCCTCGTGAGCCATGAACGGCAGCGGCCTGATAGCCACACCCGGCACCCCTGGGCGACCCAACCCTACGAACGGCTCGATCAACCCGCTCAAGAAGGTAGAGC
>NZ_JARGEE010000845.1:0-1451 GCF_033794485.1 Streptomyces sp. MB09-02B | reverse complement strand
ATGTCGTACTTGGTGGGGCGCCGGGTGGTCGTCACGGGGCTGGGGGCCGTCACCCCGCTCGGGGTGGGCGTGGGTGAGCTGTGGCAGGGCCTGCTGGAAGGGCGTTGCGGGATACGGGAGTTGGAGGGGGAGGAGTTCGCCGAGTTACCCGTGCGGGTCGCGGGGACGGTGCCGGTGGATCCCGCCGAGCTGCTCCCCCGGCCCCGGGCCCGGCGTATGAACCGGGCCGCGAGGTTCGCCGTGCTGGCGGCGCGGGAGGCATGGCGCGACGGGGGTCTCCCTCCCGACGGTACGGCGGGGAGCGGGCTCGACCCGGGGCGGGTCGGGGTGTCCGCCGGGGCGATCCTCGGTGACGCGTCGGTGCTGGTGGCCGGGGACCGGCAGTTACGGGACCGGGGACCGCGCGGTGTCTCCCCGCTCACCACCCCGATGTGTGTGCCCTCGCAGGCGGCGTCGCAGATCTCGCTGGACCTCGGTATCACCGGGGAGGCGCGGACCGTCACCAGTGCGTGTGCCTCCGGGACCGAGGCGATCGGGCAGGCGGTCGACCGGATCCGGTACGGGCGGGTGGACGTGGCGCTCGCGGGTGGGGCCGAGGCGGTGGTGACCCCGGCGATCATGGCGTCCTTCGCGGCGATGCGTGCGCTGTCGCGGCATGGGCTGGACGGTGGTGAGGCGAGTCCGTCCCGGCCGTTCGCGAAGGACCGGGACGGGTTCGTGAACGGCGAGGGGGCGGGGTTCCTGCTGCTGGAGGCGGAGGACCATGCCCGGGCTCGCGGGGCGCGGATCTACTGCGAGGCCGCGGGGTGGGGGCTGTCCGCCGACGCGCATCACATGGCGGCGCCCGATCCGTCGGGCTCAGGGGTGGCGCTCGCGCTGCGGCGGGCGCTGGAGGACGCGGCGGCGGGGCCCTCGGACGTGGTCCACGTCAACGCGCACGCCACTGCCACGGTCGACGGTGACCTCGCGGAGGCGAACGCGCTGGTGGCGGTGCTGTCGGGGCGCCGGGTGCCGGTGACGGCGCTCAAGGGGCACCTCGGGCACCTCCAGGGGGCGGCCGGGGCGGTGGAGGCACTGGCCACCGCGCTCACGCTCCACCACGGGCTCATCCCGCCGACCATCGGCTGCGCCGACCAGGACCACGCGATCACCCTCGACCTCGTCACCACCGTCCCGCGCCCGCTCCCGCGCGACGGTGACCTCGCCCTCACGAACTCCTTCGGCTTCGGCGGCCACAACGCGGTCCTGGCCCTGCGCCGCACCTAGCCCTCCGGGCCGGGGAAGGTGGCTGGGCGTGGGTGGCACGCGGGACAAGGCCGAGGGAGTCAAGGCCACCGTCGGCCGCGGCACCCGCGCTTCCGGCCGTCTCGGCACTGCCGACCTCCACAGCCGCGGCTGAGCACCGCTGCGGCGGCGTACGGGCTCGGCGGCGTACGGGCTCGGCGGAGGGT
>NZ_JARGEE010000844.1:0-1451 GCF_033794485.1 Streptomyces sp. MB09-02B | reverse complement strand
ATGCCTCCCACCTGCCCGACGGCTCCGCCCTCCCGAGTTCCTCCACCCTCCCGAACGCCACCGCCCTCCCCAACCACCTCGCCGTCCGTGCCGAGTTGGAGTTGTTGACGACCGAGGCGTTCCGGCCGGAGCTCGCCGACATCGATCAGCTTCCGACGCTCGACATCGCGAAGCTGATGAACACCGAGGACGCGGCGGTGCCGACGGCCGTGGCCGCGCAGTTGCCGCTGATCGCGACGGCCATCGACGCGATCGCGGAGCGGATGGGCCGCGGTGGCCGGCTGATCTACGCGGGCGCCGGGACGGCGGGCCGCCTGGGCGTGCTGGACGCGTCCGAGTGCCCGCCGACGTTCAACACGGCCCCGACGCAGGTCGTGGGCCTGATCGCGGGCGGCCGGGACGCCATGGTCACCTCGATCGAGGGCGCGGAGGACTCGGCGGACCTGGCCCGCACCGACCTCGACGCACTCGCCCTGACCCCCGACGACACGGTGGTCGGCGTCTCGGCCTCGGGCCGCACCCCGTACGCGGTGGGCGCCGTGGAGCACGCACGCGCGGCCGGCGCGCTCACCGTCGGCCTGTCCTGCAACGCGGCCAGCGCCCTCGCCGCGGCGGCCGACCACGGCATCGAGATCGTCGTCGGACCCGAGCTGGTCACCGGCTCCACCCGCCTCAAGGCGGGCACGGCACAGAAGCTCGTCCTCAACATGCTCTCGACGATCACGATGATCCGCCTGGGCAAGACCTACGGAAACCTGATGGTCGACGTCCGGGCCACCAACGACAAGCTCCGCGCCCGCTCCCACCGCATCGTCGCCCTCGCCACCGGCGCGACGGACGACGAGATCGAAGAAGCCCTCACCGCCTCGAACGGCCAGGTCAAGAACGCCATCCTCACCATCCTGAGCGGCGTCGACGCCCCCACGGCCACCCGCCTCCTGACAGAGAACGAGGGCCACCTCAGGGCAGCCCTGGCGGTGGCGCTGTCCCGCTGAGCCGCACGGGGCGGCACCCTGCGAGCCGCCAGGGGGATCGGAGGATTGTCGGTGCCGCATGGCACCCTGCATAGGTCAGGGTCAGCAGACCGTCCGCGCGCACACCACCCGGGGTGAGACCACCACCATGAACCACGCCCAGCTCACCGCCCTCGGCCGTGCCCTGCGGGTCCTCGGGGAGCACGGTGAGTCACTGACCGCCGACACCCCCGACGCCCGCCTCCACGAGGTCAAGGCCGACCTCAAGCGAGCCCTGGAGCTGCTGGACGAGACGGTCACGAGGGCCGCCCCCACCACCCGCTGCGCCGAGCACCCCAGCGGCCCGGTGGAGGTGCGTCAAAGGCAGTCCGCGGCAGGGACTCGCATGGTCACCCGGGGATGAGGGTTGTGCGTCGGCGAGGAAGTAGGGGGAAGACTTCTAGGGCATGGCGTCTGTACGCGCCAGGGCCGCCTTTT
>NZ_JARGEE010000843.1:0-1452 GCF_033794485.1 Streptomyces sp. MB09-02B | reverse complement strand
CGGCGGTGGTGGCAACTGGGGCGAGACCGGCTGGGACCGGATGTTCAGCTCCTCCGTCGGCGGCCAGATCTCCTGGCTGATCCCGGCCGCGCTGATCCTCCTCGGCGCCGCGCTCTGGGCCACGCGGAAGCTGAAGCGCACGGACACCACCCGCGCGGCCCTCCTCCTCTGGGGCGGCTCGCTGCTGATCACCATGGTGGTCTTCAGCTTCATGCAGGGCATCTTCCACGAGTACTACACGGTGGCCCTCGCCCCCTACGTCGCGCCGCTGACCGGCATGGGCGCGGCGGTGCTCTGGGAGCAGCGGGGCAAGTTCTGGGCGTCGATCACGCTGGCCGCCGCCATGACGGCCACGGCCGTCTGGGGTTACGTCCTCCTCAACCGCTCCTCCGACTACCTGCCCTGGCTGAAGTGGGTCGTGCTGGTCGGTGGTCTGGTCGGCGCGCTCGGGCTGGTCTTCGTGACCAGGCTGGGGCGGCGGCTGGCCCTGGCGGTCGCGGGCCTGAGCCTCGTCACGGCGGTGGCGGGTCCGGCGGCGTACACCCTCACCACCCTCAATGAGGGTCACACCGGTTCGATCGTGACGGCCGGTCCGTCGACCCGCGGGGGCATGGGCGGCGGCCCCGGCGGCGGTGGCGGCACGGGCGGCGGTCCCGGTGGGGGCGGAATGCCGGGTCAGAACAACCAGCAGGGCAACGGCCAGATGGGCCAGCCCCCGACCGGCGGCTTCGGCGGCGGCCAGAACCAGCAGCAGGGCCAAGGGCAGCAGGGCCAGGGCCAGCAGAATCAGGGGCAGCAGGGCCAGGGGCAGCAGGGCCAGGGGCAGCAGGGCCAGGGCCAGGGCCAGCAAGGTCAGGGCAACGGCCAGACCCAGAACGGTGACGGCGGTCGCATGGGTGGTGGCGACGGCGGTGGCGGCATGGGCGGTCTGATCAACGGCACCTCCGTCAGCGACGAGGCCAAGGAACTGCTGGAGGAGAACGCGGGTGACTACACCTGGGCCGCCGCCGCCATCGGCGCCCAGAACGCGGCGAGCTACCAGCTCTCCACCGGTGAGCCGGTCATGGCGATCGGTGGCTTCAACGGCACCGACCCGTCCCCGACCCTCGCGGAGTTCAAGAAGTACGTGGAGGACGGCAGGATCCACTACTTCATCACCGGCGGCTCCGGCGGCGGCAGGGGCGGCGGCAGCGACGGCACCTCCTCGCAGATCAGCTCCTGGGTCCAGGAGAACTTCGAGTCGGTGACGGTCGACGGCACGACGTTCTACGACCTGACGCAGGCGAAGTAGAACAGGGCCCGACGTGAGCGGGGCGGTGGCCCGGGGTGTGATGCGAACCCCCGGGCCACCGCCCTTTTCGCATGGTGCCGAAAACCGTGTTGTACGCCGTATAAGAGCTGTTCTACGGTGTACAGCATGTCTCTTATACACATCTACCAGCCAACGAGACA
>NZ_JARGEE010000842.1:0-1464 GCF_033794485.1 Streptomyces sp. MB09-02B | reverse complement strand
CCCCACAGGCCACCGCCCATCAGTCATCCGCGCCGGCGCCAACTGCCGCGTACGAGCGAACACCTGCTGCCGCCACTCCTCGGGAATCACCGTCTCCGGCGCGATCTCCCGCCCCGCCGCGATCGCCACCAGATGCGTCCACGACCTCGGCACCACATCCACCACCGCGTACCCGCCCCCACCGAGCGCGACCCACCGCCCGTCGGCGTACTCGTGCGCCAGCTCGTGCAGCGTGACCTGGACGGCCCGCTGCGCGTCCAGCGACACCGCCAGATGCGCCAGCGGATCCTCGAAGTGCGTGTCGGCACCGTGCTGGGTCACCAGCACCTGCGGCCGGAAGTCGGCGATCAGCTCGGGCACCACCGCGTGGAACGCCCGCACCCACCCCGCGTCCCCGGTCCCCGCCGGCAGCGCCACGTTCACCGCCGACCCCTCCGCGCTCGACTGGGCTCCAGTCTCCTCGGGCCACCCGGTCTGCGGGAACAGGGTCCGAGGGTGCTCGTGCAGCGAGATCGTCAGTACCCTCGGGTCCTCCCAGAACGCCGCCTGCACCCCGTCCCCGTGATGCACGTCGACATCCACGTAGGCGACGCGCTCGGCCCCCAGCTCCAGCAGCCGGGCGATGGCGATCGACGCGTCGTTGTAGATGCAGAACCCCGAGGCGCCCCCGGGCATCGCGTGGTGCAGCCCGCCCGCGAAGTTCACGGCGTGCAGCGCGTCCCCCCGCCACACGGCCTCCGCCGCCCCCACCGACTGCCCCGCGATGAGCGAGGACACCTCATGCATCCCGGCAAAGGCCGGATCGTCGACGGTCCCCAGCCCGTACGACCCGTCCGCGCCCCCGGGATCGGCGGACGCGGCCCGGACCGCCGCCACGTAGTCCTCGCGGTGCACGAGCCGCAGCGTCGACTCCCCGGCCGGCTTCGCCGAGACGACATCCATCTCCCGGTCGAGCCCGAAGGCACTCACCAGGCTCCGGGTCAATGCCAGCCGGACCGGATCCATCGGATGGTCCGGACCGAAGTCATAGCCCGTTACTGCCTCGTCCCACATCAGCTGTGCGCGGCCGCTCATGCCCGCCACCGTATCGGTCCGGTTCAGTTTCGAACGACCGGGCGTACACCAGGGTCACCAGCACCAACACCATGGGGATGAGCATCGCCCCGCGATAGCTCCAGAGATCCCCCACCGCCCCCACCAACGGAGAACCGATCAAGAACCCGACATAGTTGAAGATATTCAGTCGCGCGACGGCAGCATCCGAAGAGCCAGGGAACAGCCGCCCCGCCGCCGCGAACGTCTGCGGCACCAGCACACACAATCCGAGCCCACCAGACAAGCAGAAACCTCGTATGCCTCCTTCGGCTGAAAAAAAAAAAGGTGGACCGAGACACGTCCCAAATGCCACCTCACCAGCGCGGCATCACGTTAGGAAGGACCCTCGCTCTCGACTCATCGCACAGA
>NZ_JARGEE010000841.1:0-1479 GCF_033794485.1 Streptomyces sp. MB09-02B | reverse complement strand
GGAACGGAGGGGGGAGCCCCCGGAGGGCTCGGGTGTCACTTCAGGTTGACCGCGTCGCAGTCGGACTTGAACTCGGCGGTGCAGATCTGCTTGACGGTGTAGATGTCGTCGGCGACGACCGTGTCCTCGATGTTGTTCTTGGTGAGCGCGACCGGGGGCACCAGCTGGGCCGGGATGTTCTTGGTGGTCGGGGAGTCGACGCTGTCCTTGGCGAGGGCGTCGAACTCGATCGAGCGGCCCTGGACCTTGGCGACGGCCATCTCGGCGGCGGCGCTCGCCTGCGTCGGGAACGACTTGTACACGGTCATGTACTGGTCGCCCGCCAGGATCCGCTGCACGGCGTCCAGGTCGGCGTCCTGCCCGGTGACCGGCGGCACCTTGGCCACACCGGCGGTCTTCAGCACGTCGATGACGGCACCGGCGATGCCGTCGTTGGCCGCGTAGACCGCGTCGATGTTGTCGACACCGAGCTTGGCGACCGCCTGCTCCATGTTGACCTTGGCGACCTTGGGGTCCCAGTCCTTGGTGTCGAACGTCTCGGAGATCGTCACCTTGTCCTGGAGCTCGGAGAGCGCGCCCTCCTTGAACATGGCGGCGTTCGGGTCGGAGGGCGACCCGTTCATCATGACGATCTTGTTGGCGGCGCTGTCACCCAGGTCCTCGACCAGCGAGCGCCCCTGCACCTGCCCGACGAGCTCGTTGTCGAAGGAGACGTAGCCGTCGATCGGGCCCTCGGCCAGCCGGTCGTACGCGATGACGGGGATACCCGCGTCGTCCGCCTTCTGCACGGCGGGCGCGACGGCCTTGGAGTCCACGGCGTCGACGATGAGGATGTCGACCTTGTCCGCGATCATCTGCTCGATCTGGCTGTTCTGGGTCTCCGGGTCCTTGTCCGCGTTGGCGTACTTGGTCACGCCCTTGTTGTCGGTGAGCTCGGCGATCTTCTTCTTGATGTGGGGGTAGTCGAACTGCTCGTACCGCTTGGTGTCCTTGTCCGGGAACAGCACACCCACCGTGATGTCGTCGCCCTTCGTGGGGCTCGCCTCCGCGCTGTCGCCGATGTTCGAGACCCCGCAGGAGGCGAGGGAGACGGCCGCCGCGGAGGCGACGAGGGCGGTGGCGGTACGGCGCAGAGCGGTGGTACGACGACGTATACGGGCGCTGGGGGTGGTGCTGGTGGTACGGGCGTTCACATCAGGGGCCTTCCGGGCGTGGGCGCAGCACTGCGACCCAGGTGGCTGAAAGCCAACGCGGTGATCACCTCAGCGTCAAGGACCAATCACTTAACGAGATGACAACAGCCTTGTGTGGTCTCAGTGTGAAGAGGGTAAGGCAAGGGCCCTCGGTGTCGCCGCGTGACCTTCACCCCTGACACGGGCGGGCGGCTCTCGCCGGATGCCGCCGTGCGCCAACGTCCGCCGTACGGCCGCGGGTTGTCTGCGCAGGGGGGTGCGGGGGCCGTGGCGAGGGGTGCCGAGG
>NZ_JARGEE010000840.1:0-1484 GCF_033794485.1 Streptomyces sp. MB09-02B | reverse complement strand
CTGCTGGCGGCGTACGGGCAGGATCGTGAACGGCCGCTGTATCTGGGGTCGTTGAAGTCGAACATCGGTCATACCCAGGCCGCGGCCGGTGTGGCGGGAGTCATCAAGACGGTGCTGGCGCTACGGCACGGAGTGCTGCCGCGGACGCTGCACGTCGACGAGCCGACACGGCACGTGGACTGGTCGGCGGGCGCGGTGCGCCTGCTGACGGAGAACCTGCCCTGGCCCGAGACGGACCGTCCGCGCCGGGCCGGTGTCTCGTCGTTCGGCGTCAGCGGCACCAACGCCCATCTGATCCTGGAGCAGGGCGACGAGACCGGGCCGGGTGACGGGGCCTGGCCGGATGCTGAGGCAGGGCCGGACGCTGAGGCCGCGCCGGGTGACCACCTGCCGGGCCGCCGTCCGTCGCCTGTCGTGCCCCTGGTGCTGTCGGCCCGGAGCACGGCCGCGCTACGGGCCCAGGCCGCACGGCTGCGTGACCTCCTGGACGGCGCAGCGGCGAACCCGGCCCTGCACGACATCGGCCTCACCCTCGCCGCGCACCGCGCGGCGCTCGACCACCGGGCCGCCGTCGCGGCGACCGACGAGGAGACCTTCCGCGCCGCACTCGACGCCCTGGCCGAGGACCGGCCGTACCCCGGGCTCGTACGTGGCACGGGTGGCGATACCGCCGGCGGTCTGGCGGTGGTGTTCTCGGGTCAGGGTGGGCAGCGGGTCGGTATGGGGCGTGAGTTGTACGAGGCGTTTCCGGTGTTCGCGGCGGCGTTCGGGGAGGTGTGTGCGGGGTTTGCAGGGTTGTTGCCGGATGCGTTGGAGGAAGTCGTTTTCGACGGTCTCGCGGAGGAGTTGGAGTCGACGGGGTGGGCGCAGCCGGCGTTGTTCGCGGTGGAGGTGGCGTGCTTCCGGTTGTTGGAGTCGTGGGGTGTGCGGCCGGATGTGGTGATGGGGCATTCGCTGGGTGAGTTGGTGGCGGCTCATGTGGCGGGTGTGTGGTCGTTGGAGGACGCGTGTCGGGTGGTGGCGGCGCGGGCCGGGTTGATGCAGGGGTTGCCGTCGGGTGGGGTGATGTGGGCTGTGGAGGCGGCGGAGTCGGAGGTTGCCGGGGGGGTGTGTGTGGCGGCGGTCAATGGTCCGTCGTCGTTGGTGCTCTCGGGTGTGGAGGACGGCGTCCGGGAGGTGGCCGAGGGGTTCGCTTCCGTGGGTCGGCGGGTGAAGCGGCTGGCGGTGAGTCATGCCTTCCACTCGGTGTTGATGGAGCCGATGCTGGAGGACTTCGCCGGGGTGCTGGCCGGGGTGACGTTCCGTGAGCCGTCGATTCCTGTGGTGTCGAACGTGACGGGTGAGGTGGCGGGGGCGGAGCTGGCGACTCCGGAGTACTGGGTGCGGCACGTGCGGGCGACGGTCCGCTTCGCGGACGGGGTGCGGGCGCTACGGGCCCAGGACATCGGCACGGTCCTGGAGATCGGCCCCGACGGCTCCCTCGT
>NZ_JARGEE010000083.1:0-26866 GCF_033794485.1 Streptomyces sp. MB09-02B | reverse complement strand
CCTCCCCTCAACGCACCGCCACAGCCCCAGGCACCGCCGCGTACCCGGCAGGCCGCGCCGTGAACGTCCCCCGCCCCTGCGTCCGGCTCCGCAACCGCGTCGCGTACCCGAACAGCTCCACCAGCGGCACACTCGCGGTGACCACCACAGAGCCACCCCGGGTCACGGAATCCGTGACCCGCCCGCGCCGGGCCGCGAGATCACCGAGCACCCCGCCCACGGCATCCGCGGGCACGGTCACCGTGACATCGGCGACGGGCTCCAGCAGCCCCATCACCGCCGCCCGCATGGCCTCCCTGAGCCCGAGCCGCCCGGCGGTACGGAACGCCATCTCCGAGGAGTCCTTGGAGTGGGTCGCCCCGTCGGTGAGGGTGACGCTCAGCCCCGTCACCGGGTGACCACCGAGCGGTCCCTCGGCGAGCGCGTCACGGCAGCCGGCCTCGACCGCGCGGACGTACTCCTGCGGCACCCGGCCGCCCACGACGGTCGAGCGGAAGACGAAGCCCGTGGCGGCACCGTCACCGTCGGCCTCCGAGGGCGGCAGGGGCGCCACGTCCAGCACGACGTGCGCGAACTGCCCGGCCCCACCGTCCTGTTTGACGTGCCGGAAGACCAGACCGGACACCCCCTGGACGACGGTCTCGCGATAAGCCACGCGAGGCCGGCCGACGGCGACGTCGAGCCCCTGGCTCTGCCGGACCTTCTCCACCGCCACCTCCAGATGCAGTTCGCCCATGCCGGACAGCAGGGTCTGCCCGGTCTCGGGGTCGGTCCGCACCACCAGCGAGGGATCCTCCTCGGCGAGCCGTGCGAGGGCGGTGGCGAGCCGGTCGGTGTCGGTGCTCCGGCGCGCCTCGACGGCCACCGACACCACGGGGTCGGCGACGGACGGCGGTTCGAGGAGCAGCGGCGCCGCCGGATCGCACAGCGTCGTCCCCACGCGGGCGGACTTCAGCCCGACCACCGCGACGATGTCCCCGGCCACGGCCCGCTCCAGTTCGGCGTGCCGGTCGGCCTGGACCCGCAGGATCCGGCCGATCCGCTCGGTGCGCCGCGTCCCGGCGTCCAGCACGGTGTCCCCCTTCCGGATCGTGCCCGAGTACAGCCTCACGTACGTCAGCCGTCCCGTGGCCGTGGCGCTCACCTTGAACGCCAGGGCCGCGACCGGCGCCTCGGCCTCGGCGGCCCGCTCCTGCTCCGTACCGTCGTGCGTGCCGCGTACGGCCGGTACGTCCAGGGGCGACGGCAGATACGCCACCACAGCGTCGAGCAGCGGTTCGATACCGCGGTTGCGGTAGGCGGAGCCGCAGAGCACCACCACTCCCTCACCCGTGCGGGTGAGGTCGCGCAGCGCGGCAGCCAGGGTGCCCGCGGAGAGCGTGCCCTGCGCGCAGAACTCCTCCAGCGCCGCCGGATGCAGCTCGGCCACGGCCTCCTCCAGCCGCCGCCGTCGCCGCCCGGCCTCGTCCCTCAGGTCGTCGGGAACCGGGCCCTCCTCGGCCGCCTCGGAACCGTCCGCCCACACCAGCGCCTTCATGCGCAGCAGATCCACGACACCGACGAACCCGTCCTCCGTACCGATCGGCGACTGCACCACCAGCGGGGCCGGATGGAGCCGCTGCCGGATCGACTCCACGGCCGTGTCCAGGTCGGCGCCGGCACGGTCCAGCTTGTTGACGAAGGCGATGCGCGGTACGCCGTGCCGGTCGGCCTGCCGCCACACCGACTCGCTCTGGGGCTCCACGCCCGCGACCGCGTCGAACACCGCGATCGCGCCGTCGAGCACCCTGAGCGAGCGCTCCACCTCGTCGGCGAAGTCGACGTGGCCGGGGGTGTCGATGAGATTGATCCGATGCCCGTCCCAGGCGCAACTGACGGCCGCCGCGAAGATGGTGATCCCACGGTCGCGCTCCTGCGGATCGAAGTCGGTGACGGTCGTCCCGTCGTGGACCTCGCCCCGCTTGTGCGTGGTCCCGGTGGCGTACAGGAACCGCTCGGTGACGGTGGTCTTGCCGGCGTCGACATGGGCGAGGATGCCCAGGTTGCGGACGGCGGTCAGGGGGTTGGCGATGTTGCTGACGTTGCTGCGCATGGCCCGTGGCCTTTCAGCTGAGCTGTTTCAGGGCAGCGCGATTCCCGTGCGAGGGCGCCATGCGAAGACGTCAGGCGTACGTCACGGGCTCCGGTACCGGCCGCGCAGCGGGCACCGGCCGGACGAGGACACGAGGATCACCTCGTACAGGGAACGGGGAACGACGACAGGGGTGCGGTCACACACGGCCGGGCTCCCCTCTCTCGTCTTGGTGGGGCGAGTCTAGGGAGGAGGGCGGGCCCTGGTCACCGCATTTTCGGAGGGGCGCCGGACGACGGGGTGTCCGCCATCACCCACCTTGCCGTCCCCCCACGATCGCTGGCCGCGGCGCCGGGCCGGAGCCGCCATGGGTGTGATCGCGTGCGGCCAGGTAGGCGCCGATCACGGCATCCAAGGCGTCGCCATTGAGGGCGGCCAAGAGTCGGGAGAGGGTGACATGGGACGGGGCGCGACAACGTTCGGACAGGTGGCGGCGGATGCCGAGCTGGTCCAGCACCATGGTGACGGCGCGCTACCCCCAACCAGTTGACGGTACCAGCCTCCCGTCCGGTGCCGGCATTTACTCTTGAGGCAGGGTCACGTAACTGCTGCTGACGCAACGCTCCGGCAGCCGACAAGGGGTGGCGAGTGACAGCGGATGTCCGTGGACCTGCATGGGCACTCGAGGGATTGGGTGTGCGGTCGGGTCGGTATCCCCTGGCGGTGGAAGGCCCGGTCATGCGGGCAGTGGACCGGTTGGTTCCCGGAGTGTCCACAGTGACCCGGTACGTGCGTTACCACTCGATGTACGCGGCGATCGCGGCGCATGCCGAACAGAACGCCCTGGATGTCACCGCGTGCCGTCGGTTGGTTCGCCGAAGCGAGGTTCTGCTGGCGGCGCTCCAGCAGAACCAGGCGGAGGATCACGCGGCATGGTCCGCTCATGGGGTCGATCGGGTACGACGTTTCTGCGCAGAGGAATTGGAGCTCGCGCGAGCTGCCGACGAGGAGCAACTGAACCAGTCGTACTCGCCCCGCCGCTGGGGTTTTTGGGATCAGTACGGCGGGCCCGCCATGGTGCTCGGCACGGTGGATGTCCGGGAGGGAGCACTCAGGCCCGGACGGCACGCGTGCCCTACCGCGGTCAAGGAGCTCTTCGCCCCACTGCTGTCTCTTGCTTCGAGAGAAGTCGTCTCCTTCGCGG
Source organism: Streptomyces sp. MB09-02B (assembly GCF_033794485.1). Classification (NCBI taxonomy): domain Bacteria; kingdom Bacillati; phylum Actinomycetota; class Actinomycetes; order Kitasatosporales; family Streptomycetaceae; genus Streptomyces; species Streptomyces sp. MB09-02B. The sequence goes on along the minus strand of NZ_JARGEE010000083.1, from coordinate 23,591 downwards.
ACCTGAAGACGGCGGAGCAGGCGGCCCTCGGCGTCCCCTGTCCGGCCGAGCGGAAGTGGCTGACCGAGGTATTGACCGCTACCAATGCCGGAGGAGCCCACGTACCGGAGTATTGGGAGGCGTCCGACCGCACCCGGCGCGCGACCCTCCGTACCCTCGCCCGGGCGATCGATCTCCACGGCCAGGACGGCGCCGGGTATCAGGAGACGCTGCGCTCCGCCGTGGCTTTCGGCGAGGAAATGACCACGGATCCGGTCCTGGCGGCAATTCCTGAGGCAGCAGGTTGGCGGGGAACGCTGCTGCGTCACTATTCCGTCGGCGCCTGGCGTCGGCTTTGGGCAGCGCTGGTCTCCGGTATCGGCTCCAAGGACGGCGAGGCCGACCGGTCGGCTGAGGAACTGCGCGATTGGCTGGCACAGCAGTCCCCGGATGGGGATGTGCGGAGGGTGCTGAGTGATTTGCCGCCACTCAGCAACGCGACCGGCCAGTTGATGCCGGTCGAGCGAGAGCTCCTGGCCCAGGGCGGTGACGCCCCGATGACGAATGTGCGACTCCTGATCGTGGGTGCGCTGCGATCCCGAGAAGGGCATCTGCCCGACGACGTACGTGCCGTCTTCCTGGGTCGGCAACGCCGCTCGGCCGAGTTCCTCGACCCGACGTGGATCGACGGGCTCATCAACGACTACATCGACCGGCCGGTGCGCGATCTGGCTGCCCGGCTGGTCGACGACATGCTTGCCCAGTCCCGCAGAGTCGCCCTCGCGAAGCTGCGCACCGACCCGGCGACGGGTGGGCTCAAGATCTTCTCCCGACTGCATCTTCGCAACGAGCGGTACTTCAAGACGGGTGACGAAGGAGACTCCGACATCGGCACACGTATTCCCCAATTGGGAGTCCTCGCAGAGCAGCTGGGGCTCTTCGCCGTTCAGGACAACTGTTACACCATCACAGAAAGCGGCCGACGGGTCCTGGACACGGACCGGTGAGCGCGATACAGCACACCCGGTTCGCCTCCCCTGTCACGCTGCTGCGCGAATGGGCCGAACGCAAGGATCGGCAAGCACTGCACGAAGCACTCTTCATGGGGTTCACGGTCGATCTTCCCTTCCTGGAGAAGGTCGCCATCCCCGTCGCACGTGGCCTCGGCGCCCGCACTGCAGTGATCGGTGACGCAGCCCAAGGGCTCCACGATCCGGTCGACGTACGCATGGCCGGCCGCAGTTATCTGCACGGCCTGGCCACCTGCTGTGGTGCTTTCCATCCCAAGGTCGTGCTTCTGGTCGGCGAACACGCCTGCCGACTGGCGGTGGGCTCGGGGAACCCGACGCTGTCCGGTTGGGGTGCCAACGACGAACTGTGGACCGTGGTGGAAACCGAGGAAGACGACTCCCACACGCTACTGGCCGACCTCGCCGACTGGTTGGGCGAACTGCCCTCCGCCGTGAGCCTGGCCCCCTGGTCGGCAAGTCACCTCGCGGAACTGTCCGCTCTCCTGACCGAACGGCATGTCAATGCCCCTGCAGGACCGGAAGCCGGTCCCCGGCTGCTGCACAATCTCCGTCGAAGTCTTCTGGAACAACTGCCGCTCGGTCCCGTCGACGAACTGCACGCGTACGCCCCGTTCATCGACGAGGCCGGCCACGCCTTGAGCGCGCTCGTCGACCGTTTGGTCCCACGCCGTGTCACCCTCGGCCTCCAGCCTCGCTGGTCAAGTTACGACGCCGGAACGGTCAAGGCGGCGCTCGGCGGCTCCTCCGCGCAGATCCGTCTTCTCGAGGAGACGCGGATGCGCCACGGCAAATTCATCGAATGGCAGAGCAACGGTCGGCGATACGCGCTGACCGGAAGCGCCAACCTCACCCGCGCCGCGCTGGGTGCCAGCACGAGGGACGGCGGTAACTGCGAACTCGCCGTATTCTCCACGGACACTGCGCCGTTGCTCCCCGAAGAAGGGCGCACCGCTCCCCTCACAAGCCTGGTCGGCCGCACCATCCGGCCTTTCACCTCTACCGGTCACACACTCGTCCTGCTCGGGGCGAAAACGGACAGTGAGGGCCTGCACGTCTCCTTGGCCCGCAGCTGGCCGGCCCCCGTTGCGATCAGCACGTCCGCCGACGGTTCACCAGGCTCGTGGACGGAGATCGGTTCCATCCCCCAAGGGGTATTGACCTGTTCCTTCCCGCAGCCCGAGGTTCCAGGCGCCGCAGTTCGCGCCGCCTGTGTCCAGCGGGACGGCAGCACCGTCGAATCGCATGTGGTCTTCGTCTACAGCCCTGTGCACTGCGCACGCCGCCATGGTGCCGACAGCGGGCCCCGCTTGCGATACGACTACACGGCGCAGGTGCTGTTCGCCGACGAGCGCGCCGCACGCCGCTTCGAAACCGATCTGTTGCGCCTGCGCGAGCTCACCGCCGGAACGGCCGCGCCACGGGTGAGCCCGGCGACCGGTGCCGCGGCAAGCTCCGGCGCCCTGAGCGGGGTCGACCGCTGGGATGCATACGTCGCGGACTGCCGCCGGATGATCGGGGCTCCACTGACCGATCTGGCGTTCGGCACCCTGCAGATCGATCTGCCGCAGGCGCCCTCGTCGCGGTGGATTTTGTCGGCGGTCACCGATAGCGGGGCCACGGAGGACGACGAGGCGCATGAGGACGACGCGGAGGACGAGGAGCCTCTCACCGTGAGCATGCCTGTCGCTCTCCAGATTCCGCCCGAACGACGGGTCCTCTGCCGGACCTGGATCCGACGCTGGGTCGGGACGCTCGCCTCCCCTGGCGGAGCGCCCGCAGCACCGGTACCGGTACGGCTGGTCGTGGCGAACCTGTATGTCCAACTCCTGGCCGCGGGAGTCTGGGAGGAGAACGACCAGAGCTGGCGCGACGGCCTCAGCCGTCTTCTCGAGGCACTCTGTTTTGAAGACGGACCGAGCGAGGCGGCCCAGCAAGCTCCACCTGAGACCCGGCGTCGGCTGGACGCGGTGGCGGCCGTGGTGATGACGCTGCTCAGCCAGGACGCCACCTTCACCGGAGGCGGTGAGCACGATGTGCTGGCCGCCCGCGCATGGCTACGCAGCAAGGACAGGATCGCGCGTGCCGAGCCCGAGCAGGTGGAGGATCTGATGCTCCCGCCGGAGCAGGCGCTCGCCCGCGTCGCGCCCTGGAGCGAGGTGGAACGTCTCATTGCCCTGGCTCAGGAGGAAGACCCCGAGGCGGAGGTGGTCGAGGAGTTCTCCGCGGCGGGCTGGGAGGCCTCGCACGAGGACGGACTCTGGGAGATCACGGGCTCGTTCGGCAACCCCCTCCCCGTCGTGTCCCGAGCCGCCGACCGACTCGGGAGGCACCACCCGAGCGGTGTGCTCGTCCGGGCCCGGAGCAGGAACCGCTGGGCCTTCGTCGCGTGGGCGGCCCCCCATCTGGTCCTCTTCAATCCCCCGGCGCGCGTCTGGCGCACCTACGAGGTACGTCCCCCGGCAACACCGGAATCACGGTTCAGCGGCGGCGACCTTTCCGCGGTACCCGGCCGCGTCGGTGCCCCTGCCCCGCTTTCAGTGGGCCCACCCGAGGCATTGAGAAAGATTTTGACCGAAGTAGGCCTCTCCTACCCGGAGTTGATGCAGCGGTTGTTCGCAGATGACACGTGAAGGAGGAGAGGGCGCCAACCAGAAAGGGGACACCGTGGGCGACGGCCACGGTGAACGGCTGTGTCCCTTCGGTTCAGCTCGCCGCCTCGCCACGCCGCTGTTCGGGGCGGGCAGGCGCGATGATGGTGGGAGCACATCCGAGGGGCAGGAGGCTCTCCGCTCCCAGGACCTGACAGCGCGCCAGTCCGTGCCGGGACCACAGTGCGGCCGTCCACGCACAGAGCAGAGCGTCGATGAGGTCTTCCCGATGCTTGTAGTCGGCGGCCCGCTGGGGCGAGGGCTCGTCGAGCAGGCGACGGGACACCGGATGGGAGGAGAGCAGGAGGGGCGGATCGGCGGCGGCCAGGCCCGCCATGCGCGCGATCAGCTTGTCGCACTCCTCCGCCCGGACCGCTCGCCACTGCGCCGTCGGCACTCGCGCGGGCCGGCGTTTGTAGGTAGGGCGTTCCTGGTCGTACCCGAACTCGGGGGCCCCGACCAATGTTGTGTACGGATAGCACTCGGACATGGCCAGTCCGCCCGTCGGTGGCCCGCCCCTGCCGTCGTCGTAGACCCAACCGGACTGTTGTAGCCCTTCCCGCAGGGAAACTCCGGCCTGGCGGGGTGAACTCTGGTTGGTGCTGTTCGCGCTCACCTTCCAACGGCCGTACCTCCGGCCGACCTCCCGCTCGCACAGCCGTTGTCCGGCGGGATTGTCGACGACCAGTGGTGCGTCGACAAAGGCGAGGGTCGATCCGTCGACGGCTGTCCTGGCAAGCCACGACATCGTCTCTTCGAGCCCGAAGGTCCAGCCGCAGTCGATCACCACACCGCGACCGTCGATGGCGGCCACGCCGGTCTCGTTGGGCTTGACACTGACTCCGCCCAGCGCCCAGGCGAGGTCGATACCGATGAACGCTCAATCCCCATGCGTCGGTAGTACCAGAGACCCTGCCACTGGCGTGGCAGGGTCCTCTTCGCCGATGGGCAGCCCCATGTGAGAACAGGCGTTCACGCTTTGTATCGCGACCCGCCGTTAAGCGGTGGCACGCGTGAGCTGAAGACCCAGACCCCTTGGGACAGCGTCGCGCCGAGCATGCGCCCGGAAACCCGCAGCCAGGGGTTCGTGGCCTGGAGCGGCGCGAAGTTGTCATTCGAGACGATCACGCCGTCCACGGCGTTGGCGATGTCGACGACGAGTGCGTCTCCACGCCCCTCCGTACCGGCAGGCGGCTGCACTACCCGACGGGCGTCGATCGCTGCCTGCACAGCGGCTCGCTCCTCCTCCGCCACGTCGTGGCGCAACGTCGCATCGATGACGACGTGAATGTCCCGGTTGGGATAGCGGCGCTGCAGAGCGGCGACGCCCTGTTCCAGGACGGCGAAACGCGGTCGTCCACCCGCGGCCCGGCTGGCGCTGGAGATCCAGGCGAGGTTGGAACCGTCGATCACCAGAGGGCGGTTGTCCACCGTGGCCGCGAGCCGGGCCAGGGCCGCCGGGGACGCTTTGCCGGACTTCTGGTTTGCTGCCGCCGAGGGGACAACGGGCTTGGGCCGCTGCGGGTGAGTGGGCAACGGGGTGCTGCGATGGGGCGCCCCCCGCAGGGACATCAAGTGGGTCAGCTCCTTTTCGACCTCGGGCGACGCTCCGGTCGTACCGAAAGTCGACACCGGTTCGTTGAGAACGACTTCGCCGGTCTTGACGAGTGTTGCCTTGACTTCGAGTAGCCCCTCCTTGGTGTAGGTGTAGTCGAGCTCGAAGGTTCCGTCCTGCGCCGAACACCGCCTTTTGTACTCGAGCGTGAGGACGGTGAGCCGGACATTGTCCGGGTGGTCGACATGCTTGTCCGGGTCGCCTTCCCACACCTCCACCTCAAGAGAGGCCAGGTTGTCCTTGGTCGGTGTGTAGGACTTCTTGCGAATCTGCGGGAGCGGCTGGTTCCGCGGGATGATCGTGCTGAAACTCCGTCGGCCACCGGGTTGGGTCGTCACTGTCCCCAGCGCATGGGAGTTGACCACTTGGATGATGCTGTCGAGTTCGCCGTTCAGGGAAGCGGCGGCGATCGCGGCGCCCTCCGCCACGGCCGTCATGGGGTTGCACAGGTCGGCTCCGACCGGCACGCACCCCAGGGCTTCGGAGACCGCCGCGCGTACCGCTGGGATCTGGCTGCTGCCGCCGATCATCAGCACGGCGGTCAGTTCGCTCGGATCCATGCGGAGGTCTTCCAGACAGGCTTCGACTGGCTCCAGGGCACGGGAGATGAGGTCCTGGATCTCCTCCGAGAACTCCTCCTGGGTGATTTCCACACGATGGCCGTCCGGCGTGATGACCGGAACGCTGCTCTGCTGTGACAGGAGGATCTTCGATCGCTCGATGTCGAGCCCGAACTGGCGCTGCTCCGAAGGCGTCCACTGCCGGCCCCGAGGTGCTCGTTCCAGGACGAGGCGCTTGAGGCGCTCGTCGATCTCGAGCCCGCCGAGGCGGTTCACTCCCCGGGACGCCTTCTCGTCGAAGAAGCCGTCCTCATGGAGCAGGATGGTGGAGTCCATGGTGCCACCGCCCCAGTCGAAGACCAGGAACTCTCCGGTCTCCTCCAGGGCATGGGCGTACGCGATCGCTGCCGCCGTCGGCTCATTGAGCAGGGCCTGCACGCTGATGCCAGCGACCTTGGCCGCCTCGCGGGTCCGGTAACGCGCCGCGCCCGTCGCGTTGGCAGGAACAGTGACCACAGCATGGGCGATGTCGGTGGCCGCCTCCTCCTCCGCCACTCTGGCCATGGAGCGGAACACTCCGGCGGCAGCGGTCGTCGCAGCGAAGCGGCGGTTCCCGATCGTGACCAGCTGTTCGTCACGGAGCATGCGCTTGCAGGCTTCCACCGCGCTCTCCGAACGGAGTTTCGCCTCCCAGCCGAAGAGCGTGCCGGCGCGCAGGGAACTGGTGCCCACCACGGACGGGAAGAGACACTCGAAGCCCGGACGCCGCCAGTCCGCGTCGAGTCCGTAGCCTCCGAGCTCCAGGACCTCCACGTATGCGCCGTTCCACTGGGCGGCTACGGAATTGGTCGTTCCGAAATCGATACCCGTCGCGGTCACTTGCCCCCCTCCGTGACGCTCGCCTCGTTGCTCACCACTGCCACACGACGCAGTTGACCGGCGAGGGCGAGCTTGCCCGTGGCCTCGTCCACGTAGGCGGGCCGCAGAACTTCGAAGGCCTCGCCCTCGCCCTCGGTCACTACGAACAGCTCCTGCGCGCCGGGGTCCGTGACTCGGCGGAGCTGCAGATGGCCGAGGTGCTCGGTCATGGCGTCCAGCACGGCCTTGGAAGCATCCTGGGCATGCAGGAGCGCGTCGATCTCACACAGCCTGCCGACGAACTGGGCGCGGGTTCGGAACTCCGCGATGACCGCGGTACGGACCGCTTGAGGCAACGCGCTGCTCGTCCCAGCACCACCCTGGTCCGGGCCGAGTTCCGCGAGTGCGGCGGGTACGGCTGCCACGATGCCTTTGATCACTTGCGCGGCGTCGAGAGGTTCGGAGACGGCCCACGCCGTCCGGGGCTGCTGCTCGGTCGCCTTCGCGCGCCGTATCGCCGTGGCGGTGGGTTTGGGACGTTTCTGTGTCGCCGCGGGACGAACTTGTCCGCAGTGCGGACACACCTTGTGTGACCTGAAACGCTTCTCGGTCTTGTTGGCACGTTTCTTGATGGCGATACGGCGGGACGTGTTCGACATGGCTGAGTGGCCTGGCTTTTCCTGTTGAAGGGAATGTCTCGGACTCTGTGGGCGAGTGCTACGTGGAGCGATGGCGGTCAAGGCGCGGGGGCGTGGTACGGAAGTCCTGGAGGATCTCGACCGCTGCACGTGCGCGCACCGCCTCCATCTCCGCCCCACTGGTGGCGGAGGTACGCCGCGGCAACGGTTCCAGCGGCGGGACGAGAGACCGCGGTACGTCGTCGGGTGCCTCGTAGACCGTGTGATCGAGAGGCAGTCGGAAGAAGACCCCGTCTCCGGCTTCGTGCCTGCGTGCCTCGTCGAGTCGACCGCGGATCATGTTGAGCCTGGCGTACTTCACCGTGTCGAAGCGGGACTCCCGGACCAGCTCGCGATACCGCGTCTCCCAGTCGGCGGAGCCGTGGGGCAGGCCGAGGTCCAAGTACGGATTGGTGAGAGGATCGCGGGTGTTCTTGGGCGTCGCACGCCACACGCGTATGCGAGCCAGATTGGCCGACACCTCGTCCGTCAGCGCCGCCGCCCGTTCCATCAGCCTTTCAGCGCCTTGCAGGTCGTCGGCCGCGAGGGCCGCGTAGGCAGCGATGTTGAGGGCCTCGGGCAGCATGCCGGGCATGCTCGGCGGAAGGGTTTTCCCGGGTTTCGCCAGGCGGTCGAAGGCGGCGGCCTGCTGTCCTGCCTCCTCCACCCGGCCTTCGATCACCAGGTCGTAGGCCCTGCGAATGGCTGTCCACGCATGGAAGTCGCTGAGCCGCGGATCGATGGTGGAATCGGGGTCCCACAGCGTGGACATCAGTGCCCACAGGCCGCGATCTTCGAGAAAGCCTCTCGACCAGTTCCCCTCGTACGAGCCGGCCTTCAGGTTGCGCAATTGGATGCGCTGCTCCTCTGGAAGGGCGGCGTCCAGCTCGTGAAGCCGACTGGCGTCACCCACCGATGCCTCGAGCAGCAACTCGTAGACGTCCGGCCGGCCATCAGCATCGGATCCATCAGGGTCCAGGTCCCGGCCGGACACGAAATCCGCGCGGCGCAGGAACGAGGTCCACTCCAGGGCGCGGGCCTCATCCCCTGTCACCTCGCGCGGGACGAGCCGAGCACGCAGGTAGACCGCCTCGCTGTCCGCCCGGTACGTCCATGGACTGTCCTCCGGCAGGATCCCGCCGTGCTCGATGAGGTCGTCGACGACAGGCAGCGGAGCCCAGCGGAGCACCTCGGGGAGCATCTTTTTGGGCACGGGCACAGCGCCGCCCATGGCGACCGAGGTGAACAGCGAGTACGCCGGTCCTCCGGTCAGGCTCCGTGACGACCGTGCCAGCAGCAGACTGGGGGCTGTGGAGCAGATGACTGCCTGACGTCCCGTCCCCTCCGGGGTCAGCCACTCGACTCCTACGGCGTGCAGCGCCCGAAGGTGCCTCAGGACGTCGATGGGGGTGGCCCGCTTCAGCAGTGCTCCGACTGCGGGCAGCAGAGAGTCGGCCTCAGGGGAACCCGCGATGGCCTTGCGCAGCTGCTCTTCGTGATGGCCGTCAGCATCGCCGCCCAGGTCGGCGTTCGCACTCTGCAGTTCCTCCAGGACTTCGAGCACAGCGTGGACGGCCTCCTCGCCGTTCACCCCGAGCCACCGCCACTTGCGCAGCAGGAACCCGCTCGTGCGATGCGAGGGCGCGGCCTCACGACGCTGCCGCTGCTCGGCCAGACGGCGCTTCTCAGCCTCGATGGCAGCTTTTCGGGCCGCTACGGGGTCGGTCATATCAAACACACAGGCAGGTTAACCGGCACCACCGACATGCGTCACGAACTGCGCTTATCCCGATGACCGTACCGACATCACGCCGCCGGGCTAGGTGCTGTACTCGTCCAGTTTCAGGTCACGCCTCGCAGTCCTGAGGGCGAGGTCCAGTTGCCGGACATGCCTCCCTCCCTCGTTCGACACACCGCTCTGGGTGTTCGTCACGGCGGCCAGCCACAACTCGGCGCCGTTGATGGCCCGCGTGACCTGCTTGCGAACCGCCTCTCCCAAGGCTCCTTCAAGGGGGCGGAGTTGACTGATCAGGTCCCTGGCCCGACCTCGGTGATCTCCGGGCACGGGCTGTTGCTCCGCGCCGCCCGTCGGCACCTGTGCGTCGGCCGCAGGCTCAGTGTCCGCCGTCGGCCGCACCGAGTTGGCGGCGCTCGCTCCGGTTGTCGCGTCGATGTGGCCTCTCGCGCGGACGGAAGTCCGTCCGTAGTCGCCAGTGGGAGCGGGGGAAGGAGACCAGAGCCCAGTGCGCTGGGCTTCGTTGGCGTTCAGGCGGATGTAGCGCTCAGCCGTGACGACCCAGCCCGTGCCACCGTCCGCTACCAGAACGCGTGCACCGTCAGGCACGTGGTAGACGTGCCCTGCGGATGGGGCGTCGGCGTCGGTCGGAAGAGACACGAGAGCTCGCACGACGGGGCTGTCGACGGGCTTTACATAAGCGGCGATCAGGTGCCGTTTCCCGACGTCGAAAGGCGCTTCTTCCGACACCCCGCTTCCCTGCAGGGGGGCGAAGACGAGACCGCCCTGCACCGGGAAGCTTGCGGCCCTGTGGCAGTCGTACGGCGGCCGAATGGTCTTCAGAGGTGGCGTGAGCAGACCCGTCGGCGTCAGCGTGCACTCCTCCAACGGGGTCCAGTGAAGCGGATGTCCTTGCGCTGCGACGCCGATGTCCACGCGACGTTCGCCGCCATGGGTGTGGAGACGGACCCGGAGCGCGTATCCCTGCCGGTACTGCAGCTCATGTGTCAGCGGCCCGTCCTGGGCGAAGACCCAGTCCGCGCCATCGGCGTCCTGGGCGAACTCCTCGGCCGTGCGGCGCCAGGCCAGGTGGTCCAGGGCACCGAGTTGGAATCGCACTCGTCGTCGAGCAGAGGGAACGAACACGTCCACGGCATCACCCGGACCGGTGCCGAGATCGCGAGTACTGACTTTGCCTCGTAGGCCTTGCCGAGCGAGGAACCGTTCCATGCCGCGTTTGATGAAAAGATGGTCCGCGCTGGATTCACCGTTGGCGGTGCGGTGGCAGACGGCGTTGGGGTGGTGAGCGAAGTGACACACCTTGTCGGTGTAGCGTCGATCGCTCAACTCGCCGCCGCAGCCGCCCAGCTGGAGCCCGCACCAGTAGGTGTGGTCGGGATGCAGCTTTCGCCAGTGGTCCAGTTCGTGATGGTCCATCGGCAGGATCACAGGGTCACCGGAGTGCTTGTCTCCGATCACCGCTGTCTGGACGCGTCGGTGATCCAGCGGGACGAACGTCATGAGTGGTGACCCGGCTCTCCGAAGCTCTGACGACCGGGCAACGGTGTCCGCCCGGGCCGTATCCAGAAACCGGTCATGGCTCCCCCTCTTGCCTCAGCCTCCGAGCCGGCCGAGGCGCACTCCACTTGCGCACAGCATGGGCCGCGTCGACGCTGCTCGCAATGCGTCGCGGCCCGAAACCGGTCAGGTCACTGTCGCTGCGCCGCATGGTGGAGTGAGCTCCGCCCATACGGTCTTGCCAGGTGAGGTGGGGCGCGGGTCGGTGCCCCAGCGGGTCGCCAGCCGGGCCACGAGGAGCAGTCCACGGCCGGACTCCGCGTCGCCGGGCGCCTCGCGAACGGACCGGGGCGGCACCCGCTCGGCACGGGTGTCGGTCACCTCGACGCGCAGGGTGTCACGGGTTGTCGTCAGCCGGAGGTGGAAGTCCCGGCCGGGTACGTGGCCGTGCCGCACGGCGTTGGCGGTGAGTTCGGCCGCGATCAGGGTCAGGGCCTCGTTGACGGCGGAGTCGTACCCGTACCCCCACTGGTCCAGCCGGTGTGAGACAAGACGGCGGGCGAGTCGGGCACCTCGCGGTGTGGAGGTGAACCGCATGGCGAACTCGCGTCTGGGAAAAGAGGGTTGGGCCGCCCGCGTGGTGGCGGTGTCCGAGGATTCCATGGCGGCGAGCCTGCCGGAGATCCCAGCGCGCTGACCAGCAAAGACGCCTGTACGGATGCGGTCTGTACAGAGAGCCGCCGCCGACGTACAGGTGGGCAAGCCCTCGTTCGGGGGAACGTGGGAGCGTTCAGGTCCGACTGTTTCGCCACCGCACTTAGCGTGCCTCATCGCGCTGCGTGCACGGCCTCACCGTGTACGGCTGCGTACCAGTGCCGTGGGCGGTGAGACTGCCGGAGGTGGCGGGCATGGCGGAGCAGGACGACGGGGCGAGCTTCCTGCGGTGCTTCGGGCAGCAGGTGAGGCTCCTGCGGGAGCGGGCCGGCCTGACACGCGCCGAGTTGGGTGGACGACTCGGCTACGGGGAGGACCAGATCACGTCGGTCGAGCTCGGCCGTCGTATCCCCAAACCCGAACTGATCGACAAGGCGGACGAGGTGCTGAACGCGGGCGGCGTCCTGCGGGCGATGAAGGAGGAGGTGGCGCGGGCACGCTATCCGGCGTTCTTCCGTGATGCGGCGCGGCTGGAAGCCGAGGCGGTTGAGCTGCAGACGTACGACACTCATGTGGTCAACGGCCTGGTGCAGACCGAGGAGTACACGCGGGCGCTGCTGAGCATGCGCCGACCGCTCCTGAACGAGGAGACGATCGAGCAACGGGTCTCGGCACGTCTGGCTCGCCAGGAGATCTTCAACAAGTGGCCCGCGCCTCTGTTCAGTCTCGTCATGGAGGAGTCCGTGCTGCTGCGGCGGCTTGGCGGAACCTCGGTCCTGCGGGGGCAGTTGGAGCAGATCCTCCTCATCGGCCAGAAACGCAACGTCGAGGTGCAGGTAATGCCGCTCGATCGGGAGGACAACGCCGGTGTGGACGGCGGGTTCACGCTCTTCACCCGTAAAGGAGGGGAGCAGATCGGCTACACGGAGGCGCAGGGGCGTAGCACACTGGTGACCGATCGCGAAGAGGTCCGCGCACTCGCCGCGCGCTATGGGATCATCCGTGCGCAGGCCCTCACTCCGCGTGAGTCGTTGGCCTACATTGAGAAGTCGCTGGGGGAGCTATGAACACCCGAAGGATCACTGCCGACACCCAGGACCTGCGGTGGTGCAAGAGCAGCTACAGCGGTGCCGAGGGGGGCCAGTGCGTGGAAGTGGCTGTTTCGCGAGGGGCCTTCCACGTCCGGGACTCGAAGGCCGTCACCGGCCCCGCACTCACCGTGGGCAACACCGCGTGGGCGGCCTTCATCGGCTTCGCCGTGCGCCACGGCAGCGAGGGCTGACGTTCCACGCTCGTCGCTCTCCCGGCGACGCGGCACATATCGGGATGGTCTACCCCCCTTGATGCGCGACTCCTCGCCTCCCGAATTCCGGTAGGCATGGAAACACAGCCGCGCTGTTAGCGATGTAAACACGCACTCCTTGCCCATCCCCTCCGAGGTGTGTACGGTCGCGCCATGGCCGCCGAAGAATCCGCCCCCGCGGCGGTCGTCACGGCTGCCGAGATCGCTCGCCTCGCCGGGGTGACCCGTGCCGCCGTCTCCAACTGGCGTCGGCGCCACCCCGACTTCCCGAGCCCCGCCGCCGGCACGGCGACCAGCCCGCTCTTCGCGCTCGCAGAGGTCCAACGCTGGCTGAGCCAGCAGGGCAAGATCCGAGAGACCTCCGGTGAGGTCGACCTGTGGCACGAGCTACGTGCCCAGTACGGCGACGATCTGCTCACAGCACTCGGCGCTGTCGGCGCGCAGTTGCTGGGAGTCGCCGCCGAGCATCCGCTGACCGAACCCGCTGCGGCCGCCGTCACCGCCTTGTCCGCAGAGCGTGGGGCACAGGCCCTGTACACCGACCTGGTCGAGCGCTGTATCGCCTCCACCACCCGCAGCGGCGGTGAGCCGATGACCACCCCCGCGTTGGAACGGATCGTCGCGGCGTTCGCCGGGCCCGTCGGCGAGACGGGCGGGCCATCGGACGCCACCGTGGGCACCGTCTACGACCCTGCGTGCGGCATCGGGACGCTGCTGCTCGCGGCCGTCCCGGGCACCCACCGGTACGGCCAGGAACTCAATCCGGCCACCGCCACCATCGCGGACTTCCGTGCCCGGCTCGACGGCAGGACCGCGACGGTGGCCTGCGGGGACTCGCTGCGCAAGGACTCCTTCCCCGACCTCCGCGCCGATCTGGTCCTCTGCGAGCCCCCGGTGGGCGTGGCCGACTGGGGGCGGGACGACCTGCTGCTCGACCCCCGCTGGGAGCTGGGCGTCCCCCCGCGCTCGGAGAGCGAACTCGCCTGGGTCCAGCACTGTTACGCCCACACCGCCCCCGGCGGCCGGGCACTGCTCGTGCTGCCCGGGTCCGTCGCCTACCGCAAGGCCGGCCGACGCGTCCGGGCCGAACTGGTCCGCCGAGGACTGCTGATCTCCGTGGTGGCGCTGCCTCCCGGTCTGATGTCCAGCCACTCGCTGCCGGTGCACCTGTGGATGTTGCGGCGACCGGCCCAGGGCGACCCCGCCCCGGCGCACATCCGCATGATCGACCTCAGCACCGCTGCCCCGGACGGCATCGGTACGAAGAACGGCGCACCGACCCCGGAGCAGATCGCCGACGTCTCGCCCGTCGACATCCTGGACGACGACGTCGACCTGAGCCCCAGCCGCTACGTCACCCCCCACCACGGCGACTACCCCGCCGAGTACGCAGCCCTGCGCGACCGCGTCCAGAGCCTCGCCCGGGACCTGCTCGACCTGCTCCCCGTACTCCCCGCCGGCCCCGGCCGCATCGAGGCCGCACCGATCGGACTCGGCGATCTCGTCCGGGGCGGCCTGGTCGACCTCGACGGCACCGTGCCGACCTCCCGCACCGACCAGCTCGACACCGACTACCTGCGCGGTTTCCTGCGCAGCGCCACCAACATTCGTCGAGGCACCACCGCCAGCGGCACCTTCCGCCTGAACGCCCCAGCCGCGCGGCTTCCGCAGATGGACATCGGGCGCCAGCGGGAGTACGGCGAGGCCTTCCGGCGCCTGGCCGCCTTCGAGGAACTGCTGCGCGAGGCCGCCGCCATCGGCGACCGGGTCGGCGTGCTCGCGTACGACGGGCTGACAAAGGGCGCCCTGCTGCCACCGTCGGCCACCGGTGAATCTCCGGGGAAGAGCGAGTCCCAGGAGGCGCGGGAACAGTGACCCGACCCGCTGATAACCTCGCTCTCGTCCAGCCAGGTCAGGACACCACGGGGGAAAAGGTGCTGCAGCCGCTCAGAGCGGGCGACCCGACGACGGTCGGGAACTTCCGACTGGTCGGCCGGCTGGGGCAGGGCGCGATGGGTGTCGTGTACCTGGGCTACCGTTCGACCCGCCCGGTCGCGGTGAAGGTCGTCAGGCCGCAACTCGCGGAGGACGAGTACTTCCGCAAGCGCTTCGCTCTGGAGTTGGAGGCGATCCGACGCGTCGGCGGCTTCCACACCGCCGCGCTGGTGGACGCGGACCCGCGAGCCGCGACGCCGTGGATCGCGACCCAGTACATCAACGCGCCTTCCCTGCTGGAACTGCTGGAGCAGCACGGCCCGGTCAGCGAGCTGGGTGCGTGGTGGCTGGCAGCAGGTCTCGCGGACGCCCTGATGCACATCCACTCGGTGCGTTTACTGCACCGCGACCTCAAGCCGGGCAACGTCCTCGTCGCGGTGGACGGCGTCCGGGTCATAGATTTCGGTATCTCCCACGTCAGCGGCGGCACCGGTCTGACCACGGCGAGCGCGGCGCTGGGCACCCTCGCCTACATGGCACCGGAACAGGCCGCGGACTCCCGCAAGGCCAGCGAGGCGGCGGACGTCTACAGCCTCGGCGCGACGTTGGCGCACGCGGCGACCGGCCACGTCCCCTTCTACGCAGAGAGGCCGGCGCAGCGGACGCTGGACATACAGCCCGACCTGACCGGCCTCCCGCCCGCCCTGCTCGACCTGATCACCCACACCCTGGCCTTCGACGCCGAGGACCGGCCGACGGCGCAGAGCGTGCTGGAGGAGGCGATGGGACGTCTGCTCGACTTCGGCGTGCCGATGGAGGCACAGGCGTACCCGCCGCTGCCGGAGACGTTCCTCGCGGAAGTCCGGGAAAGGCAGGCCACACCGGTCGACGCGCCAGATGCCGTACCGAATCCCGCCGATGTCGCGGTGGACGCCGAGCCGGGCGGCCCTGCGGACATGGACCCCGAGCCGGTGCCCGAGGCCGTGCCTCTCCCCCGGCCGGCGGCCCCGCTCGATCCCGGGCCCCGGCCGGACGCCACGCCGGACCGCTGGGCCGCGCGATGGCGCAGCCGTATCGAGGACCGCCGCGGCGACTACGGCGGCTGAGCCGTCCAAGTCGTCCGGCATCCGCAGACCCACAGCGCGAA
Source organism: Streptomyces sp. MB09-02B (assembly GCF_033794485.1). NCBI lineage: Bacteria > Bacillati > Actinomycetota > Actinomycetes > Kitasatosporales > Streptomycetaceae > Streptomyces > Streptomyces sp. MB09-02B. The sequence goes on along the minus strand of NZ_JARGEE010000083.1, from coordinate 7,931 downwards.
CAACGCACCAGCAGAGCAGCAATCGAAGGAGACCCGCCGATGGCCACCGTCGCCGAGAGCGCGTCAGGCAAGGTCCCGGGTGATGCGCCCGGCGGCGCGAAGTTCGCCGCCGGGATGCAGGTCCGTGCCCGCGACGAGGATTGGCTGGTCGTGGAGGTCGACGAGACCGCCAAGGACGGCACCCGCCTGGACGTACGGGGCATCTCGCCCCTGGTCCGCGACCAGCGCGCGGTCTTCTTCGCTCACCCGAACCTCGACCAGGTGACCCCGCTACGCCCCGAGGACACCGAACTCGTCCCCGACGACTCCCCCGAGTGCCGCCGCTCGCGCCTGTTCATCGACGCGCTGATCCGTAAGACCCCGCTGCCCCTCTCCGAGCAGCGCCTGGCCACCGTCGGCACCCACCTCGTCGACGACCTCGCCTACCAGCGCGAGCCCGCCAAGGCCGCCCTGCGCGCCCTCCGCCCCCGACTGCTGATCGCGGACGCGGTCGGCCTCGGCAAGACGCTGGAGGTCGGGCTGCTGCTGTCCGAGCTGATCAGGCGCGGGCGCGGCGAGCGCATCCTGGTGGTGACGCCGAAGCACATCCTGGAGCAGTTCCAGCACGAGCTGTGGACGCGCTTCGCGATCCCGGTGGTACGGCTGGACTCGGCCGGCATCGAGCGGATCAAGAACGACATCCCCGCCGGCCGCAACCCCTTCTCCTACTACAAGCGCGCGATCATCTCGATCGACACCCTGCGGTCCGACCGGTGGCGCAGCCACCTCATGCAGGTCACCTGGGACGCCGTCGTCATCGACGAGTCGCACAAGCTGATCAACACCGGGACGAAGAACAACCGCCTCGCGCAGCTCCTCGCGCCGAAGACCGACGCCCTGATCCTGGCCAGCGCCACCCCGCACAACGGCCAGCGGGAGTCGTTCGGCGAGCTGCTGAGCCTGCTCGACCCCACGGCCATCCCCAACACCAGCGACTACGACGAGACACAGCTCCAGCACCTCTACATCCGACGCCACAAGATGTCGCCCGACGTCTCGGCCGAGATCGGCCACAAGTGGGCCACTCGCGAGAAGCCGATCGCCATCGACTGCACGGCGACCCCGGCCGAGCAGCGCGTCTTCGAGGAGCTGTACGACGTCTGGATCCACCCGAAGGACGGCCGCACGGCGCCTGTGTCCGGCAAGGGTGCGCGGCTGTTCCCGTACACCTTGCTGAAGTCCTTCCTCTCCTCGCACTCCGCCCTTGTCGAAACGGTGGACAACCGAATCGAGAGCATCGACCGGAGCCCCGACCCACGGGAGCGCCAGGCCGAACGCGACGCGCTGGTCAACCTCGGCACCATCGCCGAGGCCATAGACATCGAGGACGCCGCGAAGTTCCGGCAGCTGGTGAAGGTCCTCAAGGAAGAGATCAAGGTCGGCCCCGGCTCCGACACCCGCGTCGTCATCTTCTCCGAGCGCCGCGCCACACTCCAGATACTGCAGGACACCCTGCCCTCGGCCCTCGGCTTCGCCCCGAGCAAGGGGAAGACCAGCGGTGCCGTACGCCAGCTCCACGGCGGCCTCTCCGACGACGAACAGCAGCGCACCGTCAAGGACTTCGGCCTCGCGAGCAGCGACCTGCGGGTCCTGCTCACCGGCGACATCGCCGCCGAGGGCGTCAACCTGCACCGCCAGTGCCACCAGATGATCCACTACGACCTGCCCTGGTCGCTGATCACCATCGAGCAGCGCAACGGCCGTATCGACCGCTACGGCCAGCAGCACTCCCCGGAGATCCGCGCACTGTTGCTGCTCACGGACGACGAGGACCCCGATCGCCCTTCGGCGGACCGAGCGGTGTCCGAGCGTCTGCTGCAGCGTGAGCACGAGGTCCACCGATCCCTCGGCGAGGCGGCCTCCATCCTCGGCCTGCGCGACGAGGACGCGGAGAGGGAGGCCATCATGGAGCGACTTCTGGCGAAGGAGGAACCGTTCGACGCGGTGGTGCCGGCGGTCCCGCTGGACCCCTTCGAAGCGTTCATGGCCGACCACACCCCGGAGGGCGACTCACCGGGCTACCAGGTGCCGCAACTGTTCGCGTCCACACGCGCGTTCGTCGAGGAAGCTCTGGAGGAGGTCTACGACAACCCGGAGCAGCGCATTGGTAAGCGCTGGGACGAGGACCACCCCAAGATGATGGTCTTCACCCCGGACCGCGAACTCCAGCGCCGTCTCCTGGTCCTTCCCAAGTCGTACCTGGACGAACGGCAGGTTCTCGAGCAGCTCCGGGTCACCTTCGACAAGGAGTTCGGCCAGGAGCGACTGGACCGCGCCCGCGAACGCAGCGGCAACCGCGCCAAGGGCGCGATCACCAAGCAGGAGCGCACCGAGACCTCCGGCTGGCCAGACGTCAGCTTCCTGACGGACCAGCACCCGGTGGTGGAATGGCTCACCGACAAGGTCCTGGTCAGGCTCACCCGCAACAGCGCGCCGATCATCACGGCGGACGTGGACGAACCGGTGTTCCTCACCCAGGGCATGTACTCCAATGCCAAGGGCCACCCGACCGTGCTGGCCTGGACGTGCGTGACGGGTCTTGCGAGCGGCACACCGGTCTTCGACGACGATCTGGTGGGAGTGCTTGAGCGGGCGGGGGTCAAGCCGAAGATGCTCAATCGACCGTTCACCGGAGACAAGGCGGCCTTGCAGGCACTGGTCCCGGCGGCCGTAAGGGCGAGCCACGAGCACATCGCCGAGCTGCGCAACGAGCAGGAAACCCCGCTCGTGGAACAACTCGTCGAGTACGAGCAGCGTTTGGAGGCCTGGCGCAGGGCCAGCCTGTCGACGTTCGAGCAACTGAGCTTCAGCGGCATCCGGCGCCAGCACGAGGAGACACGCGTGCGGAAGACCGCGGTGGAGGTCGAGCAGCTCATCGAGCAGCTGGCCACGCAGGGTGAGGCGATGGTGCGCGTGATCGGAGTCCTGGCGCCACCTGTGCTTGGCGGCGGCAAGGTAGTTCAGCAGCAGAGGGGCGCGTGACACCGTGGCATTCGAAGCGATCACCAACCGCGGTGAGTACATCTCCGCCCACTACCTCGCCGAGCTGTTCGCCCGCGACCTCACCGAGCTGCGCAAGCGCTGGACCTCCGCCGACCGTGCGGGCGCCCCGTCGTCCCGGTCGGGGGTGAAGGGCCTGCGCCGCGAGTACTTCAAGGCCAAGGTCCGCATCACCGAGCACAAGGCCTTCGACGGTCCCGAGGTGCGGGAGCTCAACGACCACCTGCTGGCGGCGCTGGCGTATGTCGAACCGGAGGCCGAGGGCAAGGACGCGGAGGCCGCCGCTCCGGAGTCGACGGGTTCCATCCACACCCGGCTGCGCCGGGGCGACTTCGGTGTGATGCAGGGCGACAAGGAACGGTCGGTACCGGTGGCGCTCGCCGTCACGGGGCCGGGCGGCCTGGAACTCGTCGCCCTGGACGTCACGTGGGAGGTGGACGGCGAACTCGTCGTCGCGGACGTCGAAGACGGCGGCGCCCGGCTCCTCGACCCGATCCAGCTCGACGGCAAGCAGCTCATCACCGGTGCGGCCGACGCGGTCACCTTCCTCTTCGGCTGCGAGGACGGCTACGCCCCGCGTTACGTCCTGCTCCTCGCGGGCGGCACGGTACTGCTCGCCGACCGCACGGCCTGGCACGAAGGCCGGTTCCTCGCGGTGAGCGTCGACGAGGCCCTGGACCGCAACCTCAGCGCGGACGGCGAGGAACTGGAGGCGGTGGCCGCGCTGTTCGGCGCGGAGTCACTGCTGACGGAGGGCGGTGTCGCCGGGTACCTGGACGGCCTGGTCGACAAGGGTCGCAAGCACGCGGTGGGTGTGTCGAAGGAGCTGCGGGAGGGGCTTCGGCAGTCGGTCGAGCTGATCGCCCAGGAGATCCTGGACCGGCTCAAGGACGGGGGTGCCGATCCGGCGGAGCTGGGCGACCCGGCCGAACTGGCGAGCCGGCTCACGCGTGAATCGCTGCGGTACCTGTACCGCATCCTGTTCCTGCTCTACGCGGAGGCCCGGCCCGAGCTTGGCATCTTGCCGAGCAAGGACGACGCCTATCAGGACGGCTACGGGCTCGCGCGTCTCGGTGAACTGGTGTCTTACGACCTCCCGGAGGAGGCGCAGGACCGTTTCCACTTCGCCGAGTCACTGGACCTGCTGTTCAGGCTGGTCGACCAGGGACACCGCCCGCTGGGCAAGGAAGAGACGCCGTCTGAAGACACCGTGACTGTCCTGGACGCCGACGGATTGCGCTTCGAGGCCCTGCGCAGCGACCTGTTCAAGGCCGACGCGACGCCGCTGATCGGTTCGGTATCGGTCGAGGGCGAGCGGATCGACACACGTCTGCGGAACAAGGTGCTGTGGCGGGTCCTCAACCTGCTCATGCTCACGCAGGGGCGCCGCAGTGGGCGGGGCAAGGCCGGCGGCGGCACTGGGAAGGGCTTCATCTCGTACGCGCAGTTGGGCATCAACCAGTTGGGCGCGGTTTACGAGGGCCTGATGTCGTACACGGGATTCTTCGCTTGGGATGACCTGTACGAGGTTGCCAAGCCGGATTCGGACGGGTTGAGCGGCACGTGGGTCGTGCCGTTCGAGGACGCCGACAACTACGACGAGGATGTCTTCGTCAAGCGGCGGGATGAGCTGACGGGTGTTCTGAAGCGGGTCGAACATAAGAAGGGCACGTTCGTCTACCGCCTGTCGGGGCGGGAGCGGCAGCGCTCAGCCTCGTACTACACGCCGGAGGTGCTGACCCGGAGCACGGTCAAGCATGCGTTGGCTGAGCTGCTGGACCAGGACGGGGTGACGACGCCTGCGCGGGCGATCTTGGACCTGACTGTTTGTGAGCCTGCCCTGGGCTCGGGTGCGTTCCTCAACGAGGCCATCAACCAGCTGGCGGCGGAGTACCTGAAGCGCAGGATGACGGAGCTGGGCGGCGAGCAACTACCGCCGGACCGGTACGAGGCGGAGCTGCAGAAGGTCAAGGCGTACCTCGCGCTGCACAACTGCTATGGCGTCGACCTCAACCAGACCGCCGTTGAGCTGGCCGAGGTCTCGTTGTGGCTCAACTCGATGCACGAGGGCCTGAAGGCCCCCTGGTTCGGCCTGCACCTACGTCGCGGCAACTCGTTGATCGGGGCGCGGCGGGCGGTGTATGCGGCGGACGCGCTGAAGCGGAAGGCATGGCTGACGACGGTTCCGACGGACCGGCCACTGCGGATGGGAGCCGCAGAAGGCCACTTCCAGACGGGCAAGGAGATCCACCACTTCCTACTTCCAGCAAAGGGCTGGGGTGCGATCGCGGATGCCAAGCAGGCCAAGGAACTGGCGAAGGAGGAGCGCGACGCACTGGCGAAGTGGCGAACCGCTGTCATGGCGACGCCGTCGGTGGCGCAGGGCAAGAGGCTGCTGGCACTGGCAACACGAGTCGAGCGGCTGTGGCAGCTAACCCGGCGCCGCCTGATCGTGAGCGAGCGGGAGGTCCGGCGCCAGATCGAAGTGTGGGAGGTCGACCCCGATCAGCCGCTGGAGAAGGCGTCGGGTGAGGTGACGCGCGAGCGAATCGAAAGCGCCCTGAACGAGCCGGGCTCGCCGCGCGGCCGACTGAAGCTGGTCATGGACGCCTGGTGCGCCCTCTGGTTCTGGCCTGTGGGCCAGCCCGACACCCCGACGCCCCCCAGCATGGAGGAATGGCTGTCGTTCTGCGAGGCGGTGCTGGGCGTCCCGGCTGCCAAGGCGAAGGCGAGCAGCAGGCGGGGAGGCGCAGCTGGCCTGGACGACGAACTCGGTTTGTTCGCCGACACCGGTGAGTTCGAAAAACTTGCGGATGACGACGAGTTCGATCGGGTGATGAGCCAATGCGCGGATCTACCGTCGGTCATGGTCCGGTTTCCGTGGCTAAGCGAGACGGACAGGATCTCGCGGCGAGAGGGGTTCTTCCATTGGGAAATGGAGTTCGCCCACATCTTCGAGCGGGGCGGGTTCGATCTTCAGACGGGTAACCCTCCGTGGTACAAACCCAAGTGGAACGGACCGTTGTCATTGGCCGAGCACGATCCTTGGTTTGGTCTCAATGAAAAAGCTGCAGCAACAGAGATTGCCGAGCGTCAAGAACGGGCACTCCGGCACCCAGAAATAGTCCGCTCTTATTTGGCAGATTTGAGTTCCTGGGCGGGGTTCTCCTTCCATCTCAGCTCAGAAATCACACATCCAGTCCTCACCGGAGTCCAGACGAACCTCTACATGAATTTCATGGAACAGGCATGGAGGAACGGTGGAGAATCCGGAATTTCAGGGCTCGTTCACCCGGAAGACCATTTTGGCGCCGCCACTTGCCGCGGAGTTCGATCAGCTGCCTACCCTCGATTGCGACGACACTTTCAGTTCCGGAACGAGTTGAAGCTCTTCGAGATCATGAACACTAGGGAATATGGCATCCATATTTATGGACCCGTGAAAGATGTAGAGTTTATTAACATCTCCGGATTGCTGCACCCGTCCACGGCAGATGGATCGGTTTTGCATAACGGTGCAGGAGAGACGCCAGGAAGACAATTTGAGTCCGGCGGGTGGGACCTAAGGCCTCATCGCGACAGGGTTGTAGTGGTCAACGAGCGCATCCTCGCCTCATGGGCTGCTCTCGTGGACGGTGCGGGCATTCCGGCCACACAGTCTCGCATGCTTCGCCCCCTGACCGTATCCGACAATGAGGCCACGCTAACCCTTTCAGCGTTTCCGAAACGTCTCCGCGATCACAAGTACTGGTGGACGCCGGGATTGCGCGAGAACAGGGCGATTGAAAAGAGGCTCATCAAGAAGCAGACGCACATCCCTGCGAGCGTCGGTGAGGTAATTTTGCAAGGACCCCACCTTGGAGTAGGCATGCCTTTCGCTCAACAGGCGAATGTGGGATGCAAGTCCTATAAGGACTACTCAAGAGTGGATTTCTCGGAGATTCCGGAAGATTTCTCGCCACGCACAAACTATCTAGTGATCTCCTCGGAAGAGGAGTTCATCAAGGATCATCAGCAGTGGGAGGATCGCCGCGCCATACAATATCAGCGCGTCGCCTGGAGGCGTAGAGTCGATTCAGTCACTGAGCGCACGCTGCAATCCGGGTTGATTCCTTGCGGAGTTACCCATGTTGACGGGGTTCATTCAATGGCCTTGAATGAGGACCGCAACACCGCCCTGATTGGGGCCCTGTGGTCAAGTCTTCCACTGGATTATCTAGTCAAGGTCACAGGGAAAGATGACCTCCAAGCCGATGTGATGGCACAGTTCCCTGCGCCGCTCGATCATCCGCTCGCCACACCTCTACTCCTTCGCTCTCTGCGTCGCAATTGCGTCGCACGGCCCTATGCCTCGCTGTGGCGGGATAGCTTTGAGGGTTCCTGGCGCTCCGATCGCTGGACCGATCCAGCTCCTCGATGCGCGCCAATTGGAGCTGTGGCTTCTGAATGGTCAACTGCAACACCACTCCGCTATGAATATGAACGACGAATGGCGCTAGTCGAGATCGATGCGATTTCGGCAATTATGCTCGGCCTAACGGCCGATCAACTATGTGCGCTCTATCGTTCCCAGTTCGGGACCCTCCGTAAGTACGAATGGGAAATGTTTTTCGCTCCCGACGGCCATAAGATCGGAGCATCGAAGGATAACGTCGGCGTCCGTCAATCGACGGATGAGACACAATTCGTGCGCGCCTGGGCAAAGGCCGCCCGCGCAGGCGACCCCACCCCCGCCATCCCCGAAGGCTGGGTGAAGCCCAACCGCGAGGCCGAGATGACCCGCGCCCACGCGGACTTCACGGCCCGCCTCCACGCCGGCGAATACGGCGACTACGCCGCCTACCTCGCCGAGCACCCGCTCACCACACCCGAAACCGCGCCCACCCCCGCCC
>NZ_JARGEE010000839.1:0-1485 GCF_033794485.1 Streptomyces sp. MB09-02B | reverse complement strand
CGCCGGCGCGCCGGCGCAGCTCGGACCAGCGTTGCGGGCCGTCGATCAGGTCGACCAGGACCAGGGTGGCCCACCGGGCGGTGACCAGGTCGAACAGCTGCCTGCTCAGGCAGGCGGGATTGCGGACGTTGCCTCGCGTGCTTTCCTGCACGTGCTCACCTCACCTAAAGGTATGTACTTCCCTTGAGAAAGTAACTCGGTCAGAGTGAGGGAGCCAACCGCTGATCGTCAAGGAGTACCCGTGGCAACCGACGATGCTGTGACCCGTGACGCGAACACCGTGACGGTGCTCGGCGGCCCCACCGCCCTGATCCACCTGGCCGGCTGGACGCTGCTGACCGACCCGACCTTCGATGCCGCCGGCACCGAGTACCAGGACGGCCCGGTTCCGGTGCGCAAGACCGCCGACCCGGCGCTGAAGCCCGGGGAACTGCCCGCTCTCGACGCCGCCCTGGTCAGCCACACCGGGCATCTGGACAACCTCGACATCACCGGGCGTACGGTGGCCTCCGGTGCCTCGGAGGTGTTCACCACCGTCGCCGGCGCCACCGATCTCGGGGGCGCGGCCGTCGGCCTGGAGCCCTGGCAGACCCGGACCCTGTCGAAGCCGGGCCGCACGCCGCTGAACATCACCGCGGTCCCCGCCCGCCACGGTCCCGTCGGCACCGAGGACCTCACCGGTCCGGTCACCGGCTTCCTCCTGCACACCGACGACGGCTCCACGCCGAGCGTGTACGTCTCCGGTGACACCGTCGACCTGGACGCGATGAGCGCCCTGGCCGGCCGGTACCGCGTCGACGTGGCGCTGCTGCACCTGGGCGCGGCCGGCTTCGAGGCATTCGGTGACGTACGGCTGTCGCTGACCGCGGTCCAGGCCGTCGAGGCCCGCAGTCTGCTCGGCGACCCCCTCGTGGTGGCCGTGCACGCCGAGGGCTGGGCGCACTACACCGAGGACCGCGACCACGTCCAGCAGACCTTCGACGCCGCCGGCGTCCCGCTGCACTGGCCCACCCCGGGCGAGCCCGTCACCCTGCCCGCCCCGCACACCCGCTGACACCTCACCCCGGTCCCGCCGCCGGTACACCGGCCCCGCAACGCAGAAAGAAAAGGAAAGAACATGAAGCCGGAAGTCGTGCACGAGCGCTTCGCCCAGTACCTCAAGGACAAGGACCTCGACAGCATGGGTTCCCTGTTCGCCGAAGACGCCATGTTCGTACCGGGACCGGGACAGGAGCCCGTCTACGGCAGGGAAAGCATCAAGGAAGCGCTGAAGCCCTACCTCGCCGCGCCCAGCACCATGGAGGTGCTGGCCACGTCGGTCCATCAGAACGGCGACCTGGCGATGGTCCAGCCGTCCTGGCGGATCACGAGCGAGAGCGGCATCGTGGAAGGAAAGGCGGTCGAGGTGATGAGGAGGACGAGCGAGGGGGACTGGGTCTACATCATCGACAACCCCTACGGCGTCTGATTCTCGTCGTCTGATTC
>NZ_JARGEE010000838.1:0-1489 GCF_033794485.1 Streptomyces sp. MB09-02B | reverse complement strand
TTTACCCAGTGGTTTTTGTTTGGGCCGGTAGAGTGGTTTAAAAGACAGCTCCGTGCACGCGCCCGGTGCGGTGCCGGTGGCGGCTCGGCCCCCGCGGGCCGTGGCTCCGGGGTTCGAGTCGGCCTTCCCGGGCCCCTCCATCGGCACCGAGAGCGAACTCGGCGGGTTCGTCGTGGCACTCCCGGAGAGCGCGGACCGGGCCTTCGCCTTCGTGTCGAAGGTCGACTCCGACGAACCCCTGCTCATGGTCACCAAGGACATGAGCAAGGGCGGGTACGCCAACCCGACGGAGCTGCCGATGGCTCAGCGCGGCAACTGGCAGACGCACACCGTGGAGCTGATCACCTATCCGTCCCGGCTGGGTGACCAGGCGGCGCTCGGCGCCCGCAACGACGCGACCCAGTGGCTGCTCGATGTCTTCAAGGAGCGGCTCGGCGTCCACAACCACCGGCCGCTGGAGTCGATGACCAGCCCGGACGGGCTCTACCGGTTGCAGGTGACGAGCGAGAGGCACGTCATCGCGACGGGGACCGGCCTCGAACTCGAAGGCCTGCCCTCCGTCTCCATGCCGACCACCCAGCAGCAGGCCACGGTGGGCATCAGGGCCGTGGACTTCGGCTCCCGCGCCACGAACGAGCTGAGACTGCTGGCGGACCATGCCCACTGGTACAAGCCCGCCTTCCGCAACGACGACGCCCTGCGGACGGCGCTCGCCCGCGAGGTGCTCGACGCGCCCGAGCAGGTGGAGAACGCGTACACCTATATGAAGTCCGTCATCGACTTCACCTCCGACCTGGTGCACAAGCACGGCATCCCCATGGAGGGCTGGGCCGGCGCGCCGCCCTACCGGGGTCTGACCCACCCGGCGGTGAAGAACGAGTGGTCGGTCCTGCCCCGGACCAGGCCGAGTCTGGTCCTCGACGCCCTGTCGCCCGGGGACCGCGCCGTGACGCTGAGACTCCTGCGCGAGGCCCCCGCCCTCGGTGACGAGGCGGTGTGGAAGGCGGCGAGGCAGTACATCCTCACCGGCAACGAGGTGGCCGGACGCGGTATCAACAACGCCACTGTCGGTGGGGAACGAGCCCTGCTGTTCGAGTTCCGCTCACTCCCGGACGAGCTGAAGGGCGCCGTACCGCACGAGAAGGTCCCTGTCTCCGTGGTGACCGACCCCTTGGCGGAGCTGGGCGGGAACCGGGTGGCCGGCGTACGGAGGATCAACGAGTTCATCTCCACGCCGGAGAACAGGGACGCCTTCGCCGACTGGTACCGCACCGAGTTCCCGAGGGATCCGGACGCCGCGCGCATCCACCAGAACAAGAGCACCGACGCGGTCCTGCGGATGGCGGCGGCCCGTCACAAGGCGGAGTGGATCAGCCTGCAGCATCCGCAGGCATGGCAGGACATCACCGCCGGGCGCGTGGCACCCGCCGCCATGCCGTCGACGTCTGCCGGCCCTGCCGTCCCCGCTGCCCCGGCCGCTCCCCCCGTC
>NZ_JARGEE010000837.1:0-1499 GCF_033794485.1 Streptomyces sp. MB09-02B | reverse complement strand
CACGATGCTTTTCGTCGTGAGCTTTAGATGTGTATAAGAGACAGCCGAAGCCCCCTCCGAGGCCACCCAGGGGCATCCGCAGCGCTGGCTGATCCTCGGTGTCATCTGTCTCGCGCAGCTGACCGTGCTGCTGGACAACACCGTGCTGAACGTGGCGATCCCCTCCCTCACCGAGGAGTTGGGGGCGGCCACCTCGGACATCCAGTGGATGATCAACGCGTACTCGCTGGTGCAGTCGGGCCTGCTGCTCACCGCCGGCAGCGCGGCCGACCGCTACGGCCGCAAGAAGATGCTGATCGCGGGCCTGGTGCTCTTCGGCGTCGGCTCGCTGGTGGCCGGACTCGCCCAGTCCACCGGCCAGTTGATCGCGGCGCGGGCCGGTATGGGTGTCGGCGGCGCGCTGCTGCTGACCACGACCCTCGCCGTCGCCATGCAGATCTTCACGCCCGAGGAGCAGCCGAGGGCGATCGGCATCTGGGCGGCGGTCAACGCGCTCGGCTTCGCGGCCGGTCCCCTCCTCGGCGGCTTCATGCTCGGCCACTTCTGGTGGGGCGCCATCTTCCTGATCAACCTGCCGGTCGCCGCGCTCGGCGTCGTCGCCGTGATCGCGCTGGTCCCCGAGTCGAAGAACCCACAGGGCGACCGGCCGGACCTGCTGGGCGCGCTGCTGTCGACCGTCGGTATGACCGCCCTCGTCTACGCGATCATCTCGGGCCCCGAACACGGCTGGACGTCGGGCCGGGTGCTCGCCACGGCCGCCGTCGCCGCGGTAGTCCTCGCGGGGTTCGCGTACTGGGAGAGCCGGATCCCGTACCCCATGCTGGACCTGGAGTTCTTCCGAGACCGTCGCTTCACGGGTGCCGTCGCCGGGGCCGTCCTCATCACCTTCGGCATGGGAGGGGCGCTCTTCCTCCTCACCCAGCACCTGCAGTTCGTGCTCGGCTACGACGCGTTGGAGGCGGGGCTGCGGACCGCGCCGCTGGCCCTGGTGGTCGTCGTCCTCAACTTCTCCGGGCTGTCGGCGAAGTGGACGGTGAGGCTCGGGATGCCGGTGTCCATCGCGCTGGGGATGGTGCTGATGGCGGGCGGGCTGGTCTCCATCGCCACGATGGCCTCCGGCGGTTACGCCGGGACACTGCTCGGGCTGGTGCTGATCGGGGTGGGCTGCGCGGTCGCCAACCCCGCGATGGCGCACGCGATCATGAGCGCGATTCCGCCCGCCAAGGCGGGGGTGGGCGCCGGGATCAACGGCACACTCGCGGAGTTCGGCACGGGGTTGGGAGTGGCGGTGCTGGGGGCCGTGCTCAACTCGCGGTTCGCGGCGCTGGTCCCGGTGGCGGCGGCGTCGTTGCCGGCAGCGTTGGCGGGGGCGGACACGGCGGTGGAGCGGGCCGCGGTGATGTCGGCGTTCTCCTCCGGGGTGGAGACGAGTCTGCTGGTGCTGTTCCTTATACCCATCTCCCGGCCCACAGGACAGGGAGAAAAATCCAATGCCGTTT
>NZ_JARGEE010000836.1:0-1507 GCF_033794485.1 Streptomyces sp. MB09-02B | reverse complement strand
CGCGGGGGACGCGGGGGACGCGGGGGACGGATCCCGCACCGGTCAGCCGTTCCAGGCCGGGTGCCGCGGGTCGTCGGCGCGCACCACGACGTCGGCGGTGGCAGCCGGGTCGGTGTCGGTCTCGTACCGCTCGAACGCGGGGAGGGTCCAGTGCTCGCCTGCGGGGGTGCGCCGGCGCAGGGCGCCCGGGGAGAGGAGGACATGGACGGACAGGTCGAAGGGGAACCAGTGCTTCAGGAGGAGGGGGCCGTGCGTCAGCAGGATCGCGCCGGGCGGGAGTGGGACGTAGGGGCTGCGGGTCGCGCGGTCGGTGACGGGGTCCCAGAGGTCGGGCAGCACCCGGCCCGTGCCGCCCGGGTCGAGCGGGCCGAAGACCTCACGCCACAGGGCAGCGGTGTCGAACCAGCCGTCGTAGTACGCCTCCACGTCCTCGTGGCCGTACTCGAACCGCAGCGACGCCGGCCGGAGGAAGCCCTCGGTCCCCACGACGAGCGAGGACCGGCCGCGTATGCGCAGCGCCTCGGACACCAGGGCGGCGAGATCGCCGGGGCGGGCCGCGGGGGCGCCGTCGAAGGCGATCCGCGGCCAGGGCGAGTCGTCGTCCGGCTTCAGGTCGAGGAGGCGGTCGGCGAGAAGGTCGGCGAGCCGCTCCCAGGTGATCGCTTCGAATCGCACACGGCCCATGATGCCGCGCGCCACGAGTCGTGCCCGACCGGGTCGGCGGTCCGGTCACGGGTCTGGGCGGCACTCCGGGCGGCACGCCGGGCAGCCGTCCGGTCGGGGCACGGCGTGACCATGCGACCACCAGGGGGAATGAACCGCGTATGGCAGCGCTCGCTACTCCCCCGCCCCGTACCGGACTTGTCGTCGTGCAGGCGCTCAGAAAGAAACACTGCGCCGAGTGCCGGAGCGGTCCGGTGGCGATGCTGGTCCTGGAGGAGGGAGCACCACGCTGCCTCGACTGCGCGGACCTCGGGCACCTGGTGTTCCTGCCCCGGGGCGACACAGCGCTCACCCGGCGGGCGCGGGAGGAGAGCGCGCTGTCGGCCGTGGTCGTACGGTTCAACCGGCGCCGGGGCCGGTACGAGCGGCAGGGCGTCCTGGTCGAGGAGGCGGGGCTCGGCCGGGCCGAGGAGCGGTGCCTGGCGGACGTGGAGGCGCGACGCCGCCGCCGGGTACGGGACGCGCGCCGCCGGGCGGCGGAGGACGTGCGCTTCACCGACGCGTTCGCCGCGGAGATACGACGGCTGTTCCCTGGCTGTCCGCCCGCGCGGGCCCGGGAGATCGCCGCCCACGCCTCGGTGCGCGGCAGCGGCCGCGTCGGTCGCAGCGCGGCCGGGCGCGCGCTGACGGAGGTCGCGGTGACCTCGGCGGTCATCGCGTCCGTACGCCATGTGGACACGCCGTACGACCACCTCCTGATGACCGGCGTGCCCCGCTACGAGGCACGCCGACGGATCGCGGCCACGGTGGAGACGACGCTGCGGGGGTGGCGGGGGGTGGGGTG
>NZ_JARGEE010000835.1:0-1511 GCF_033794485.1 Streptomyces sp. MB09-02B | reverse complement strand
GTGTGGAAGGGGACGGGGGAAGAGATGGCCCATCTCAGATGTCCCGTCGTTCCAGTGGCTTCGTCGCCGGGCCCTGGATGATGTGGCCCTCGGGGTCGAAGCGGGAGCCGTGGCAGGGGCATTCCCACGCGCGTTCGGCGCGGTTGAAGCCGACCAGGCAGCCCATGTGGGTGCAGCGGGCGGAGACGGCGTGGAGCGAGCCCGCCTCGTCGCGGTGGACCGCGCACGGATGGCCGCCGACCCGGACTACCGCGCCGTCCCCGGGGGCGATGGCCTCCAGGGAGTTGCCCCCGCCCGCGCCGATCCGGTCACCGACGAAGTGCCGGGCCACCTGCGCCTGGTGCTTGAGGAAACTCGGCGCCTCCCGCATCGTGCTGAGCACCCGGCGCGGGTCGTACAGGTCGCTCCACGGCGACTTGTGCCCGGTGATCTGCTCGGCCAGCAGCCGCCCGGCCATGATGCCGCCGCTCATGCCCCAGCCGCCGAACCCGGTCGCCACCCAGCTGTGCCGGCTGCCCGCGTGGAAGGGTCCGACGAGGGGGACGGAGTCGGTGGAGTCGTTGTCCTGCGTGGCCCAGCGGTGCGTGAAGTCGAGGGGGCCGAAGCGCTCGATGGCCCAGTCCGCGAGCAGGCCGAACCGTTCGTCGACCTCGGCGGTGCCCGGCGTGAAGTGCTCCCCGGTGACGATCAGCAGCCGCCGCCCCTCGTCGTACGGGGTGGTCCGCACCGAACGGGTGCGCTGCTCCTGCGTGATGTACATGCCGTGCGGGTCGGCGTCGGCCGGGACCGGCGCGGCCAGGACGAGTTCGCGGCGCGAGGAGAGCCGGGTGAAGAGCAGCGCCCGGTCGAAGACGGGGTAGTGCGTGGCGACGACGACGTCCCCGGCGGTCACCGTGAACCCCGCCTCGGTCGTCAGCCGGCACGGCGACCCCTCCTTGAGCCGCACCACCCGCGTCCCCTCGTGCACGGCCGCGCCCTGCCGCACCAGATCGTCGACCAGGGCGAGGAGGTACCTACGGGGGTGGAACTGCGCCTGGTCCGCCACCCGCACCGCACCCGCGACCGGGAACGGCAGGCCCGTCTCCGTCACGAACTCGGCGGGCAGCCCGGCCTCCCGTGCCGCCTCCGCCTCGGCCCGCAGCTCCGCCACACCGCCCTCGTCCTCGGCGTACGTGTAGGACGCCGCGTCCTCCCAGTCGCAGGCGATCCCCAGCTCCTCCACCACCTCGGCGGCATGCCGGATCGCCTCGGTCTGCGACCGCGCGTACAGCGCGGCGGCCTCGGCGCCCCGGGTCCGCCGCAGCCGGTCGTAGATCAGCGTGTGCAGGGCCGTCACCTTGGCGGTCGTGTGCCCGGTGACGCCGGCGGCGACCCGGTCCGCCTCCAGCAGGGCCACCCGCCGCCCGACTCAACGGCCACACGAGCGCCAAGGGGACGTCCCTGCATTCGCTGATCCACGACCAGCTACGGACTAACTCTAAGAACAATCTAGCGTCCACGAAAAATCGACA
>NZ_JARGEE010000834.1:0-1519 GCF_033794485.1 Streptomyces sp. MB09-02B | reverse complement strand
GGAGTGGCTGGACGAGGCGGACGTGGTGGTGGGGTCCGTGGAAGGGGCCGTGGCGGACGTGGTGGTGGGGGCCGTGGAAGGGGCCGTGGCGTTGCGGTCGGTGGACCCGTTGACGCCGTTGCACCGCGTGCCGGGGGTGGACCCAGCTGCTCGTCTCGATGATCTGTTCGTACTGCTCACCGCCGCCGAGCAGTTGGGCACGGCGGTCCGGGCCTGTGAGGCGGCCGTGCAACACGCCCGGACCCGGGAGCAGTTCGGGCGGCCGGTCGGCGCGTTCCAGGCGGTCAAGCACCTCTGCGCCGAACTCCTGGTCCGGGTGGAGCTCGCGCGCGTGTCGGTCTATGCGGCCGCCGTGACCCTCGATCCGGCGGACATCGCGGCGGCCCGGCTGCTGGCTGACGATGCGGCAGTGCGCGGGGCCCGCGACTCCCTTCAGGTCCACGGCGGTTCGGGGTTCACCTGGGAGGCCGACGTACACCTGTGTCTGAAGCGGGCGTGGGTACGGGCGGAACGTGGCGGATCGATCACGGAGAGTGAGGAGTTGTTGGCGGGGGAACTGCTGAGCGAAGTGGGTTGAGCGCGCTGACCAGGGTCGGAAGGGAATGTGTGGCGGGGGTTCGCTGGAATGTCGCGGAACGTGGCATACCGGAATTACCGAGCGTTGATACCGTGTTGTGTCCTAGGCGTGACTTGTCACGGCCTGGAGTCGGAGTCCCGCTCCGGTACCTTCTGGTGGATGCGAGTGGTTCCGAGGTCGAGCCGAGCCGGTGTTGCCCCTGTGGCGGCCCCGGATCCGGCGGTGTCCGGCACTCGTGAAGTGGGCCGGAGTCTCGACGCCCCGGTCTGTTCGACTCCCCGCGATGAGCGTCGCACAGTATGCCGTACGCGTACTCCTTCGCGCTGGAATATGCCCGAAGCGCTTGTTGGGGTGACTGTACGTCAACCATGCTGTCCTGTAAGGGGATCACGGACCGTGATCCCGGTGCCGACGGTGTCGACGGCGGTGGCGTCGGCCAGGCAGCAGATGACCACGATCGTGGCCCCTGAGGGGCGTGCGGCGATGTGTCCGCCGGTTCGGATGGTGTGAGCGGTGCAGGTGCTTCAAGTGCAGCTGGAGATCCGGCCCGACCCCGCAGAGGTGGGTCGAGCGCGGAGATGGGCCCGTGCACGGCTCTCCGGGTCCGGGATAGGGGACGACGAGCCGCTCGCCGAGACGCTGATCCTCCTCGTCTCCGAGCTGGTCACCAACGCGGTCGTGCACACCGGCCGGCCGGCGGTGCTGCGGCTGCTGCTGTCCGGTCTTCGTGACGGGCTGATCGGCAAGGTCCGCCTGGAGGTGGTCGACGCCAGCGCGTGTCCGCCGGCCCCCCGGTGCGCGGACGGCGACGAGACGGGCGGGCGCGGCCTCGCCCTCGTCGACGTCCTCGCGGACCGCTGGGGCTGGAGCCATGAGGGCGTCGGCAAACGGATCTGGTGCGAACTGGACCGGGTGGTGCCGGGGGTTTCGGGGGCGGCGAGC
>NZ_JARGEE010000833.1:0-1523 GCF_033794485.1 Streptomyces sp. MB09-02B | reverse complement strand
GGGGTGGGGGTGTGCGGCTCCACGGCGGAGGTCTCGCCGGGGTCGGGCTCCTCGGAGGGCAACTCGAAGGCACCGGCGAGCAGTTCGCGTAGGTCGCTCGTACGGTCACGCAGGGTCCGGCCTCCGGGGGTGCCGCCCGAGCCGCGCTCCTCGTGGCCCCCGCCGGCGGCCCGGCCGCGCGGGACATCCGCCGGAGCCCGGCGTTTCCTTGCCCCGCCGCCCCCGTCACCGCTCCCGCCACTGTCGGAGCTCAGGGACGCCCCCCGCTCCGCCCGCAGCCGGGCCGACGACAGCCCGCCCCGCCGCGCGGTCCGGCCGCCCTTGCCCGCGGCTCCGGCACGAGCGCCCTCCGCCTCGGCCCGGGCCCGCTCAGCATCACGCGCCGCCCGCAAGGCCTCCCTGGCGACGTCACCGGGCCGCCGACCGGTCGTGCCCACGTCACCGCCGGCGCGCGCGTCGGAGGCAACGCCCTCACCGGCACGCACGGCGCCACCCTCGCCCGCCTCACCCGATCGAGCCTCGGAGCCACCGCCCTCACCGGCACGAGCGCCGGAAGCGCCTGCCGAACTGGGGTGAGCACCCGAGGTACTTGCCGCACCGGGGCGAGCGCCCGACGCATCGGCCCCATCAGGGACGGCGCTCGACGCCTCGTCCCCACCGGGGCGGGCGCTGGAAGTACCTGCCGCGCCGGGGTGAGCGCCCAACGCATCGGCCGCACCAGGGTGAGCACCGGAGGCTCCGGCCACGTCCGAGTGAGCGTCGGAGGCACTTGCCGCACCGAAGACGACGCCCGGCCTCCCCACCGAACCCGACTGTGAGCCGGCAGCACTTGCCGCACCGGAGACGACACTCGACCTGTCCGCCGAACCGGCCTGTGAGCCGGCAGCACTCGCCGCACCGGGGACGACGCCGGACGGAACGTCCTCGCCCTCAGCGGACGCGGAAGCGTCCGACGGGCTCACCTGCGCCGAAGCGTCCTCCGCTCTCCGCGCGCCGGAAGTCCTCCGTCCGCGCAGCTCGGCCGCGTTCGCCCCCGTCGAACCGGCCACATCCCACTCCCCCGTGGGACCGGCCACACCCCACTCCCCCGTCGGTCCCTCCGTATCCGCCGACCGTGCCCGGGCCTCCGCAGCCCTTCGTAGGGCCTCCCGTGCCACGTCACCGGGCCGGGCGCCGGGTCGTGTCGGCGTCCGGACGCCGGCCGTCCTGTTCGGCCCGGTCACGCCGGTTCCCGACGCGGGGCCCGAGCTTCGGCGGTCGCCGGGCTCCGCCCCCTGCGCGTCCCGCACCCGTGCCGCCCGCAACGCCCGGCGAGCCGCGTCGGCAGGCCGGGGCCCGGCGTCGGAGCCGGGGCCGCCCGCCCCCTCGGGCACGCCCGGCGCCGGCCCTCGCTCTTCCGGCGACGCCGCCGCAGGCTCCGTGTCCTCAGGCGCCCTCGCCGCGGCCTCGTCCCCGCTCCACGCGCTCTCCCCGGCCTGGACCGGCGCACCGCCCGGCCCCCGCGCGTCTCCCGGTGCCCCCGG
>NZ_JARGEE010000832.1:0-1525 GCF_033794485.1 Streptomyces sp. MB09-02B | reverse complement strand
GGAGTGAGGGGGGATGAGGGGGAAGCGTGACGCCCCTTTGTGCCGCTTCCCTGTTCGAGAGCTGCCCGGTGGAGGGCCGAGGCCGGGACATTGATCGCCACCAAGGGGCACCACGCGCGCGACCTGCGCGACCTCGGTGACTACCGGACTCCGCCGAGTTCCTGCGCGAGGTCCGTGAAAGCTTCGAACGGGTGTTCAACCCGGGTGTGCCGGAGGTGTTGCAGGCCGACAAGAGCCTCGCGGTCTCCCTGCGCCTGGCCAACGCCTATGGGGACCGGGGCCTGTACGACCACGCCGAGCGCTCGGAACGCCAGGCCGTGGAGGGGCTGCGCCAGAGGTTCGGTCGGAACCACCCCGATGTGCTGGTCGGCACGGGCAATCTGGCGATCACCCTGCGGGACACGGGTCGCGAGGACGCCGTGCGACCCCATGAGAAGGCCGCGACCCGGCTGACCCAGCTGCCGGGCCGGGGCCACCCAGTGGCCGAGCTGGTCCGCTCCTGGCAGCGGGTGGGGAGGGATTTGGAGCCGCATCAGATCCGAGGCGGACGTCCTGGACGGTTACCTGCGAAGCGAGTACTAGACGGCCACCAGCGGGGCGTCGTCGCGCCACTTGAGGATCTTGTCGAAGCTGACGATCGCGCCGCCGCGGCCCGGTTTGTTGCCGATGTGCACGTGGTCGGCGAGCTCCCGGATGAGGCAGAGGCCGCGACCGTCCTCGGCGTCGGTGGGGGCCGGGCGGACCGGATGGCGGTGCGGGAAGCCCGGGCCGGAGTCGGCGACCTCGATCCGGCACTTCTCACCGTCGAGGTAGGCGGTCACCCGGTACGCCTCGGTGGTGGTGCCGGCCGGGACAGCGCCGCCGTGCTCGACCGCGTTGGCGCAGGCCTCGCTGAGGGCGATGGAGAGGTCGTAGGAGACGTCCGGATCGACGCCCGCGGTCTCCATGGTGCCGATCAGCAGCCGTCGGGCGAGCGGCACGCTCGCAGCTTCACGCCGCAGATGGAGTGACCACCAGATGCTCATGCTCCAGCCTCCTGGCCGCGGCTCGACATACCGTTACGTATTGCCGCCGGGGCCCCCGCGCAATCGCCCGGAACCCGTCTCTCCGCCCATACGGCGGATGCGCCCCCCGCACATTCGGTGTATGCGGACCGAACCCTTCCGAATCACCCACAACTTCCACCACTTCACCGCACATGGACACCGCCGGGGGGCGGCCGCGGGATGGCTGCGGAATGGCTGCGGTGAGGACCGAGCAGGGGGCCGCGCTCCCTTCCACCTCCGCACGGCGGTCAGCGCACCCGCACAGCCCGGAGCACCCGCGTCTTTCGGCGGGTGTGGGCCGCGGGGCTGCGCACAAGCCCCCGCGGCCCACACCCGCCGACCTGCCCTCTATCCAAATTTCCGAGCCCCCGGGGCAGGGAGAAATATCGGATGCCGGCTTGTGCTGCAAAAGAAAGACGCCAAAAGACATGCCAATAAGCAGCACGGGGTGGACGCCATACGCTATCAAAAAAACAAAA
>NZ_JARGEE010000831.1:0-1533 GCF_033794485.1 Streptomyces sp. MB09-02B | reverse complement strand
GAGGGGGCGGTCGCGGGGGAGGACCGCTCTGGTCCCGTACACCCTAATTCGTGCGGAAGTACTTTTTCGTGACGGCTCGGTCGCGCACGCCGCGCTGCTCGGAACGCCCGCTGCCCGGCACGGTGCGCTGCTGGGCACACGGTGCGCTGCTCGGCACATGGTGCGCTGCTTGGCACGCCGTGCTAGTCGGCCGGCTCCTCCAGTTCCTCCAGTGCGTGCGCCAGGACCAGACCGGAGCGGTTGTACCCGCTGTAGCAGCGGACGAGGACCCGCCTGCCGTCCTCCAGCGCGTCGCACGCCGCCTGCGCCAGCCGCATCACACCCGCCAACTGCGTGCCGTCCAGCGGCCCGTCCGGGATCGGCCACACATGGTGCTCGACGCCCTCGTCCGGTCCGTGCCCCGGCAGCCGCAGCAGGGTAAGCACCAGGTCGAACTCGTCGCGTACCACCGCGAATTCGACGCCCCCGGTACCGGCCGGCCCCGTGAACTCGTGCCCGCCCATCCACAGTCCGGGCACGATCTCGCTCCACGGTTCCGGTGGAACCAGGACATCGGGTTGCCTGCGCGTCCGCAACGGCGCCTCCCCCGGGCTGTGACCCTCGACGACGGGTCGTCACCTCGAAGGTAGCCGGGTTCTTGCCGATGGAGCACCCCGCCTGTTCCCATGGTCTGGGGTGATGGTGCATGAGCGGACTGCGCGTCATACCGACCTGGCGGCACGGACAGCGACGCCTGTACGTGTGCCGGACCGACGGGAGGAACATCGCCTGGTACGACCATGAGGCGGGCCGGGTGAACCTCCTCAGCGAGGAGCTGAGAGAGGACGTGCTGGCCGTCCTCGGCCCCTTCGTCACCGGCCCGGTCACCGTGGGGCCCCCGCCCGTGCCGACCCCCGCCGAACTGGCCCGGCTGAGCCTGCCCCCGGACGACGACCTCGCCCCCAACCGGCCCGGCGAGGCCCTGCTCATCGCCCTCGACCGCGCCCCCGGCCCACCACGTCGGCTGCGCCCCGACCCGCGCCGCCGAGCCCTGGCCGCCGAGCAGACCGTCGGCGACGCGCTGGACCGGCTGGAAGGCGCCGGCTGGCACACCCTGCACTCCGTGCCGCTGCCCGGCGGCGACCGCATCCACCACCTGGTCGTCGGCCCCGGGGGCCTGTTCTGCGTCCGCGCCGTCCACGCCCGAGGGCAGCGCGTCGTCGTCACCGACCCCATGGTCGCCGTGGGCCGGCACGAACCCCGCGCGCTGCTGCACGGACTGCGCGCCGACGCCGACCGCGCCTCCTACGCCCTCACCGCCGAGGTCCGCCCGGTCCTCGCCCTCGCCGGACCCTCCTCGGTCGCGGTCACCACACCCCTGCGGGAGCTGCGCGTCCTGCGCGACACCGACCTGTCGGAACTCGCCCGCGCGGGTGGGGTGCTGAAGCCGGCGGACGTGGAGGGACTGCACGCGATGGCCCACGACCGGCGGACGTGGACGCGGGTGTAGAGCGCCGGGTGGGTGTGGGTCGGGTGTGCATGTGGGTGCGGGTG
>NZ_JARGEE010000830.1:0-1535 GCF_033794485.1 Streptomyces sp. MB09-02B | reverse complement strand
GTCCCCCTCGCCAGCCACCCCCCGGCCGACGAATCCGACCCGCCGGTAGAAGGCGGCGGCCCGCCCGTTCCCCTCGTTCACGAACAGCCGCACCCGCTCCACCCCGGCTTGCCGGGCCCACCCCACCGCGACCGCGAACAGCGCCTCGCCCACGCCTTTCCCGCGATGCCCGTCCCGCAGGAACACACCCACCAGATGCGCCTGCCGCCGCTCGACGATTCCCCCGAAGAAGTCCCGCGCCCCGGCCTCCTCCACGAGCACGGTCACCGTCCCGACCCACTCACCGGCCGCGCTCTCCACCACGAACTGCCGCCGCTGCCACGCCCCCTCGGCTGCCCCCGCCGCCCGTTCCTTCCAGAAGGTGTCGGGACGCGCCGCCGCCTCCCCGTACGTCTCCAGGAACGCGAGATGAGCCACCGGATCCCGCAGCGCGGCCAGCCTCAACTCCCGCACCTCACGCCATTCCTCGGCACGGACGGACCGAATCCGGTACCCCTCGGGAAGAGCAGGACTCTCAGCACGCGCAGGCAGCTTCATACGGGCCACGGTAGTACCGGGGTACTACACCTTCACCGGATTTCCGGCCCCGGTCGCACGCCCCGGCCCCGCCCACGTAGCAGGATGCCCACGTGACGAGCGACGGCACCGAACCCGCAACCGACACCAGAACGAGCACCGACAGCACCTGGCAGCCGACCGGCCCGCAACCCCTGACCCACCACTTCCGGCACGGCACCCAACGAGCCCGGGATCTCGACCGCCGCCGCCCCCTGCTCTGGGACCTTCTCGTCACGGGCTTCTTCGTGACGGCCGCCCTCATCGACTACACGAGCGACGGCTGGCAGAACGTCGCCGAGAATCCCGCTCTCCCCGGCTGGCTGATCGTCACCCTCTCCCTCGGCTTCACCCTCCCGCTCCTCCGGCGCCGCACCCACCCCTTCGCGGTGCTCCTGACGACGCTGCCGTTCGCCGCCGTCAACACCTGGACCGGCGCCTCCCTCCAGGCCGGACAACTCTGTGTGCTCACCGTCTTCCACGTCGCACTGCGCACCCGCCACCGCACCCTGCTCTGGTCCTACGCCCTGGCCCTCCTGCCCTACGTCGTCGGCGCCATCCGCTACCCCGCCGAACAGGGCCTCAACCAGAACATCGGCCCCGCGGCGACGGCCCTGGCCTTCGCTGCGGTCGCCGGCATAGCCGTGCGCACCCGCAAGGAGTACCTCGCCTCCCTCGTCGAACGCGCCCGCCAGCTGGAAGTCGAACGCGACCAGCAGCTCCGCCTCGCCACAGCCGCCGAACGCGCCCGCATCGCACGGGAGATGCACGACATCATCGGCCACAACCTCTCCGTCATCACCGGTCTGGCCGACGGCGGCCGCTACGCGGCACCGAAGGACCCCGCCCGCGCGACCGAGGCCCTCACCGCCATCTCCACCACCAGCCGCCAGGCCCTCGCGGAGCTACGCCGTCTCCTGGACGTCCTGCGCGACGACCCCGACGACACCTCGCCCCCCGCCCCGCCGGCCGTCCTGACC
>NZ_JARGEE010000082.1:0-26919 GCF_033794485.1 Streptomyces sp. MB09-02B | reverse complement strand
TTTTTTTTTTTTTTTTTTAAACAAAAGACGGGATACGGGTTTTTTTCCCCTCTCGTGGGGCCGGGGAAGTGTATAAAAGACAGCCCGACACCCGCCCGCCCCTCCGTATCAAAGGAACCCTCATGCGCAAGGCAACCCTCCGCCGTTCCTGTGCGGCGCTCGCCGCCGTCACCTCCTTCGCCCTCGCCGTCACCGCCTGCGGCGGCACCACGAAGAGCGACGTCAAGGACGACTCCGCCTCCGCCGCGGCCACCGGCAAGGCCGACCCGAACGCCGAGCTGAAGAAGGGCCTGACCGTCGGCTTCCTGCCGAAGCAGGTCAACAACCCGTACTTCACCTCCGCGGACAAGGGCGGCGAGGCGGCCCTGAAGGAGCTGGGCTCCAGCTACAAGGAGGTCGGCCCGTCCAGCGCCACGGACACCTCCGGCCAGGTGAACTACGTCAACACGCTCACCCAGCAGCAGGTCGACGCCATGGCCGTCTCCGCGCAGGACCCGGGCGCCCTGTGCACCGCGCTCAAGCAGGCCATGAGCAACGACATCAAGGTCGTCACCTACGACTCCGACACCAAGCCGGAGTGCCGCAACGCCTTCGTCTCGCAGGCCAGCGCCGAAGACCTCGGCCGCACCGAGGTCCAGCTGCTCGCCGAGCAGATCGGCTACAAGGGCGAGATCGCGATCCTGTCGGCCGCGCAGACCGCGACCAACCAGAACACCTGGATCGAGTTCATGAAGGACGAACTCAAGGACCCCAAGTACAAGGACGTCAAGCTCGTCAAGGTCGCCTACGGTGACGACGACGCCCAGAAGTCCTTCCAGCAGACCCAGGGCCTGCTCCAGGAGTACCCGAACCTGAAGGGGATCATCTCCCCGACCACGGTCGGCATCAAGGCCGCCGCCCAGTACCTCTCTGGCTCCAAGTACAAGGGCAAGGTCAAGCTGACCGGCCTCGGCACCCCCAACGACATGCGCAAGTACGTCAAGGACGGCACGGTCGAGGGCTTCGAGCTGTGGGACCCGGCGAAGCTCGGCGAGCTGGCCGCCCGTACCGCGGTGGCGCTGGTCTCCGGCCAGATCACCGGCAAGGAGGGCGAGACCTTCACCGCGGGTGACATGGGCGAGTACACCATCGGCAAGGACGGCGTCATCAGCCTCGGCAAGCCCACCGTGTTCAACAAGGAGAACATCGACAAGTTCAACTTCTGATCTTCGTCGACGAGTTACAGCCACCCCCTCACCCCCCCCAGGAGCGGTATCTCATGCAGCGCGTCTGCTTCCTCCTCAAGGTCCGTCAGGACCGGATCGACGAGTACCGCGAGCGGCACGCCGCCGTGTGGCCGGAGATGCTCGAAGCGCTCTCGGCCACCGGCTGGCACAACTACTCCCTCTTCCTGCGCGACGACGGCCTGCTGGTCGGCTACCTGGAGACCGAGGACTTCCAGGCCGCGCTGGCCGGCATGGAGGCCGCCGAGGTCAACGCCCGCTGGCAGAAGGAGATGGCGCCGTTCTTCGAGTCCCTCGACGGCGCCCGGCCCGACGAGGCCATGAAGCCGCTCACCGAGGTCTTCCACCTCGCCTGAACCCGTGCCCTGCACCGTGCCTGAACCCGTGTTACGCATCCCCGTCGCCAGACCCCCTCCCGTATCCCACCTCGTTCGACAACGGAGTCCCCGAGATGAAGAGACGTACGCTGCTCGGCGCCGCACTCGCCGGTGCCGTGGTGAGCCCCGCCCTCGGCGCCGCCACCGCCCGCGCCGCCGACCCCGGCCCCTCGGTCACCCAGACCGGCAACACCCTGCTCGACAGCCAGGCCATCTACTTCGTCTCCTACGACGGCCTGGTCAACAACAACTCGTTCCAGAAGAACGCCCTGCTGACCTACAAGGGCTACCAGTACGCCGTCTGGTACACCGCCGACCGCAACGCCGTCGTCGGCCGCCGCGCCCTCGGCTCCGGCACCTGGTCCACCGTCAAGGTCGGGCACACGCTGCGGTACAACGACTCCCACAACGTCATCTCCATGGGCGTCTCCAAGGTCGACGGCCGCCTGCACCTCAACATGGACTCCCACAGCGACGGCTTCACCTACGTCAAGTCCGTCGCCGGGCTCATGGACAACCCGGCCGGCCTGAGCTGGACCACCAGCCGCTTCGGCGCCCCGCAGTCCACCCTCGACGGACTCGCTCTCACCTCGCAGTTCACGTACCCGCAGTTCATCTCGATGCCCGACGGCAAGCTCCAGCTGAGCTACCGCGCCGGCATCTCCGGCAACGGCCGCAACGCGCTCGCCGAGTACAACGGCACCTCCTGGACCAACCTCGGCGAGTGGACGTCCTCCACCGGCACGTACACCAGCGAGCACGGCTCCTCGACGGCCCGCAACATGTACCTGCACGGCATCGACTACGACCGCAACGGGCGCCTGCACGCCATGTTCACCTGGCGCGAGCAGAACGGCGCCGTGATGTGCAGCAGCGGCGGCATCACCAACCACGACACCGGCTACGTCTACTCCGACGACCGGGGCCGTACCTGGCGCAACAACGCGGGCGCCGTCGTCGGCACCACCGGCGGCTCCGACAAGGTCTCCGTCACCGACGCGGGCCTCGTCGTGGACGCGCTCAACCCGGACCACTCCCTGATGAACCAGGAGAGCCAGTGGACCGACTCCGCCGGCCGACCGCACGCCATCATCAGCTACGTCCCCGGCCGCTTCGGCCAGTGCACCACCAACTACGTCGCCAACCGCACCGCCAACGGCCGCGCCTTCCTCGTCCGCAAGAGCGCCTCCGGCCCCTGGACGAAGACCGAGATACCGGTGCCGCTCAACTCCAGCCAGCGCACCAAGCTGGTCATGGACAAGTACAACAACGCCTACGCGATCTTCCCGTTCGGCCGGATCGCCGGAGCCACCGCGGCCTCCGGGCACACCGACTGGAAGATCCTGTTCGACGGGTCCGGGCTCAACGCCTTCGGCGAGGTCGTGTTCGACGAGAGCCGGATCGCCCAGGACAACGTCCTGTCCGTCATGTACCAGGTGAAGTCGAGCGGCACCACGCCGTCGGCGCTCCGCGTGATCGACTTCGCCCTGCCCGCCTGATCCGTCGTACGACCGTACGACCGGAACGTTCCGTCGCTGACCGGGTCATTTCCGCTGAGGCCCGGCGGTAATGTGAACGTATGCCCGCCGCTCCGTACCTTCCTGGAGGTCCCCGTCCGATGTCGCAGCCGGTGGGTATCAAGGACGTCGCCGCCGCCGCCGGAGTCTCCGTCGGCACGGTCTCGAACGTCATCAACCGGCCCGACTCGGTGGCCTCCGGCACCCGGGCCCGCGTGCTGGCCGCGATCGACCGCCTCGGCTATGTCCGCAGCGAGTCGGCGCGTCAGCTGCGGGCCGGGCGGAGCCGCATCATGGGGCTGCTCGTGCTCGACATGGGCAACCCCTTCTTCGTCGACGTCGCGCGCGGTGCCGAGCGGGCCGCGCGCGACGCCGGACTCGGCGTGATGGTCTGCAACAGCGCGCAGAGCGCCGGCGAGGAGTCCGAGTACCTCTCGCTCTTCGCCGAACAGCGGGTGCGCGGGGTGCTGTTGACCCCCGCCGACGCCACGGGACGCAACATCGAGGCGTTCCGCCGCCACGGCATCCCCTTCGTCCTCGTCGACCGGGTCGCCGAGGGCACCACCGAATGCTCCGTCTCCGTCGACGACGTCGCGGGCGGCGCCCTCGCCGTACGCCATCTGGTGGACGCGGGGCACCGCTCCATCGCGTACGTCAGCGGACCGGCGGGTCTCAACCAGGTCCGCGACCGCCGTACGGGTGCCCTGGGCGCCCTGCAGGAGGCGGGACTCGGCCCCGAGGCCCTGCGGGAACTGCCCACCGAGCGCCTCGACGTGGCCGCCGGCCGGGACGCGGGCGCCCGCCTCCTCGGCCTCGCCGACCGCCCGACCGCCGTGTTCTGCGCCAACGACCTGCTCGCCCTCGGGGTGCTCCAGGCCATGTACGCGGCCGGGGTGAGCGTCCCCGAGGACCTCGCCATCGTCGGCTACGACGACATCGAGTTCGCCGCCGCCGCAGCCGTCCCCCTCACCTCGGTACGGCAGCCCGCCGTCACCATGGGCGCCCTCGCCGCCGAGCTCCTGCTGGAGGAGACCGAGGCCGAGACCGCGCCCGCCCCGCACGAGCACCGGCGGGTCGTCCTCCAGCCGGAACTGGTGGTCCGGCGCTCCAGCCTCTCGGCACGCTGAGCGCCCGTTCAGTAACCGCGCACCGACGGCGGCCGCCGTACTGATCCCCGGTTCAGCGAGAATTTCTTGATCCACGGGGTCGGCCGGGCGGAGAATCTGTGCTGGACTGGACCACGGCCTGGAATCCGTCCGCTCAGGGAGCCCTGTTGTCCGTCAGCTACCGGCAGCCCGGTGTCGTCCTCACCGACCGCCGCTTCACCGTCCCGCTCGACCACGACGACCCGGCGGGGGAGCGGATCGAGCTCTTCGCGCGCGAGGTCGTCGCGAGCGACAAGGCGGACGCCGAACTGCCCTGGCTGGTCTATCTGCAAGGCGGCCCCGGCTTCGGGGCGAACCGTTTCGTCGGCCGTGAGGCCTGGCTGGGACGGGCCCTCGACGACTACCGGGTGCTGCTCCTGGACCAGCGCGGCACCGGCGCCTCCACCCCCGCCAACCGTCAGACCCTCCCCTCGCGCGGCGGCCCCGCCGAACAGGCCGACTACCTGGCCCACTTCCGCGCGGACTCCATCGTCCGCGACTGCGAGGCCATCCGCCCCGAGATCACCGGCGGCGCCCCCTGGGCCGTCCTCGGCCAGAGCTTCGGCGGCTTCTGCGCGGTCACCTATCTCTCCGAGGCGCCCGAGGGCCTGAGCACCGTCGTCATCACCGGCGGACTGCCCTCCCTCGACGCGACCGCCGAGGAGGTCTACCAGGCCGCCTTCCCGCGCATCGAACGCAAGGTCGCCGCGCACTACGCCCGCTATCCGCAGGATGTCGAGCGGGCCCGGCAGATCGCCGAGCACCTGCTCCAGCACGACATCGTCCTCCCGGGCGGCTACCGCTTCACCGTCGAGGCGTTCCAGTCCCTCGGCATCCTCCTCGGCCGCGGCGACGGCAGTCACCGCCTGCACTTCCTGCTGGAGGACGCCTTCGTCCGCACCCCCGGGGGACCCGCCCTCTCCGACGCCTTCCAGGAGGAGGTCCAGGGCCTGCTGTCGTACGCGGGTCACCCCCTCTACGCCCTGCTGCACGAGGCCATCTACGGTCAGGACGCGGGCCACACGGGCTGGGCGGCGGAGCGGGTGCGCGGGCGGCTCCCGCAGTTCGACGCCGCCAAGACGCTGACCGGCGACGGGCCCGTGCTGTTCACGGGGGAGTCCGTGCACCCCTGGATGTTCGACAACGACCCCGCCCTGCGCCCCCTGCGCGAGACCGCCGAGGACCTGGCCGAGGAGCGGGGCTGGCTGCCCCTGTACGACCCGGAGCGGCTCGCCGCCAACGAGGTCCCGGTCGCCGCCGCGATCTACCACGACGACATGTACGTCGACACCGCCCACTCCCTCTCGACGGCCCGCTCGATCCGGGGACTGCGCACCTGGGTCACGGACGAGTTCGAGCACGACGGCGTACGCGCCGGGGGACCGAGGGTGCTGGACCGGCTGCTGGCGCTCACGCGGGACGAGGTGTGACGTCGGGTCGCCACCTAGCATGTAATGCATGACTAGCATGAATGACTCTTACGAATTGAGTGTCGGTGTGCCCTCCGTCGAGGTCTTCCGCCGTCTGCGCACCGACGCCGGTCTCTCCGACAAGGACCCCGAAGCCGTGGCCCTCGCGCTCCCCCACACCTGGCACGGGGTGATACTCCGGCACGCGGGGGAGCCCATCGGGATGGGCCGGGTCATCGGTGACGGCGGTACCGCGTTCCAGATCGTCGACATCTGTGTGCACCCCGCCCACCAGGGCCGCGGCCTCGGCAAGCGCATCATGGCCGCGCTCACCGGCGAACTGGAACGCCGGGCCCCCGCCACCGCCTACGTCTCCCTCATCGCCGACGGCCCCGCCCGCTTCCTCTACGAGAAGTTCGGCTTCGCCGACACCGCCACGCACGACTCGATCGGCATGTACCGCGTGATGAAGGGGAGTTCGGGGGGCAGTCACACGCCGTTGTCCGGGGGTACCCGGTCCGGCCCCGTCGCGGACAGCCGCGGACCCCGCCCGCTAGGCGCTGCCGGGGGCACTGCCCGGGGCGCTGCCGAGTAACGGAGATACTGCCGAGTGGCCTGGGCCATGACCACCGGAAGGATCTCGGTGAACGCCTTCAGGGTGGGTACGCCGTTGACAGCCGACCACATCCTGCCACGGCGGCCCTGCTCCAGCAGTAGCGGCAAGGTGTCCTCCAAGTCCTCCCGCAGCCGTTCGCCCTGTTCACCGCGGCACTGAGTGTCCAAGCGGCTCCAGGGAACAATCGCGCAGACCCAGCGCTGCGCGGCCGAGTCGAACTGCTTGAGCCGACGCCGCCGGTCCCGGGCGAGCAGGGCCCACCGGTCCACCAACAGGATCGTGGGTCCGCTGGTCGGGGTGGCCTCGCCCGCGGATCGCGGGTCGTGCTCACCGCCTGTCGTCGGGCTGCCCGAGGACTGGTCCAAGTCGTCGAAGTCCGACACGGTGACGCGGTAGCCGAGCGAGCGGATCAACTCCTCGGCCGTCGCGGCGAGCGGCCGCCTCGACTCGCTGTGGTAAGGGTTCCAGTCCGTGGCGCCCTCACCGTACGGTGAGGCGTCCCGGCCCCCCGCCAAGGCGTGCCGAGCGGGCGCCGCCACGATCAGCCGAACGCTGCTGGGGTTCTCGCCGGGCGGTCGGAATGCGCTGTGCGTCGACTCGTACGGCCGGGGCCGGCCCGACGGCAGCGGCGTGGTCTCGGCGACCTGCACGATCCGTTGGGCGAGGCCGAACACGATCTCCTCGTACTCGTCCCGCAGCCGCCTGAGCTTGATCAGCCCGTAGATCCCGTGCGACGAGTAGCGCTCCCCGAAGCCGGAGTGCGCGATCTGGAGGTGCCGCGCGGACTCGGGAAGTCCTTCGAGGTCCATGCCGGTCCACAGCACTGGGACGATGGCCGGGATGTCCCCGTAACCGGCGTTGCGGGCCTCCCGGATGCGCTCGCTGAAGGCGAACCACTCACGCCCGCAATTCTCGCTGGAGAAATAGCGGGGCGAGTACAACGGGACGAACACCCGGCAGCGCGCGATGTTCTCACTGAGCCGGTCCGGCCAGCCCTCCCCGGACCGCATCTCCCGGTCCACGAACCCCACGGGTGCCCCCGGCGGATGAGCGGTGAGAGCAAGAACGTCCGCGCACAGATCCTTGAACAGCGTGTGCACCCAGTGATCGGGATCCCCGTCTGCCGCCCCCTGGGGCGGCGTGTGGGCGTAACTGAGGAAGAAGTAGGGCCGGTTGTCCACCGAAGCGGATGTCACCCTCGGCAGGGGATGCGGAGGGATCGGTCGTTCCCTCTCCTCCGGCTCCGAGCCGGCGTCGGGGACGGCCGGATCGCCTGTCGGCAGACCCAGCAACTCCAGTGTCCGTCCTGACAGTTGTCCGAAGGGCTGGGCAGCCGCCAGATGTTCCGTACGGCCGTCGGAGTTCGGCACCACCGCCGGCAACCGTCCGCCCCAGCTGTCCTGGGACGCGACATGGCGGCTCAGCGCCCTGTTGATGCGCCACACCTCATGTTCGGCGAGTTCTCCCTGCAATCGCCGCTGCACGGTTTCCGGCGGACTCATCTCCACGACGCCGTCGTCGCCCGGGCTGAGGGCGAAGAGCCCGCTGGTGAGCAACTCGGCGATGTCGGAGACCGTGGCTTCGGGCACCAGTTCCTGCCGGATGAGATGGAGCAGGCGGGTGCTCAGCCGGTCGAACGTGGAGCACAGCACGGCCAGACGAGCGGCCGGCGGCGAGGCCGTGTGCAGAAAGCCTTCCGTGGCGACAGCTCCCGGCCGCTGCCGTGGCCGTCCTTCCGTCCGACCACCACGCGGTACGAGTACCGCGGCATTGCCCTCGGGGGCCGTGCGCATCAAGGCGCACGACCAGCGGTTCAAGGAGTGCGGGGACAGGGAGAAGACAGGGATGGGCAGCCAGCCCCTGTCGTGCCTCTCCCCCTCGCCGCCCGCGTCGCTCTCGTCCGGCAGCACAGGCGGTTGGAAGAGCAGCCGGGCGTTGGGCGGGCCTGGCGCGGTGGCGGTGACGCGGGCGGAGGGCAGGTCGAGGCCTGTTCTGCGCCAGAGTTTCGTAGGCAGTGGGTTGAGCAGCGCGACCGGGGCCATTTGGGCCCAGTCCCGCAGCTGACGCCACACCGCAGTGCCACGCCATCCGGGAGCCGCGCAGTCGGAGACGACCACGACCAGCCGGCGACCGTCCGGAGAGCGCAGCTGACGGGGTGAGGTCAACCGGCCCTGCTTGTCGCGCAGTTCGAAACCACCGCCGCTGAAGCGGAGTTCGCGCAGGTGGAGGGTCCGGAAGGCGCCTAGCCGGTCCAGGACCGCGGTGAAGTCCATGACAATCTCCCGCCACACCCCCATCGCCGGAGAGCGGTCCAGCACCAGGACGAGATCGAACCATCTCTCGGGCGCGGGGGCGAGTACCGGGATCAGTTCGCCGCTGCGGGCGTAGCTGTCCACGGTGGCATCGACGTCCAGGACCGATCGGCGTCCCTTGGGCCATCGCCGTTTCCACGGGCGCAGAGCGCGGGTCACTTCGAGCGTCCTCGGCAGACCGGGGGCATGGGCGGGCGCCACCGCGTCGCCCCGGATCGCCATCGTTGCCCCGGCGAGGCGTTCGTGCAGGCCGTTTCCGGCTTCGCCGGACTCTGGTCCGGATTCGTCGTCGGCCTGTCCGTCGGTTGGCGCCGTCCCGTGGGGACGGTCCCTCCTCCCTCCGTCGGCGTCTTCGGCGCGCATGTCCATCAGGGACGCCAGCCAGAGGCACTCGGCGATGGCTGTGCCGTCGAGCTCCGGTGCGGCGGCGTAGAGCGCCGCCACCACCCGGGCGAGCGGGTCCCGTGCCGAGGGGCGGCCCTGGTCAGGCACGGGACAGCTCGCGCAGCACGAGGGCCAGGACCTCCTGGTCGTTCTCTCCCGTCGCGAGGCTGCCGGCCGTCAGCAGATGCACGGCGTTCAGGAGCTGGTCGATCGCGAGGCTCTCGCCCGCCGCGACCCGGTCGACGAACGTCTGGATGACGGTGTCGACGGCACGTGTCCCGTCGGCGTCCGACCCGATCCGCAGATGGGCCTCGACGATCCTGCGCAGCGCGTCCACGGTCGGCTTCGGCATGGTGAACCGGATGCAGCGGCGGAGGAACGCCTGCGGGAAGTCACGCTCGCCGTTGCTCGTCATGACGATGAAGGGGAACCGGTCGCACTGCACCCGGCCCCGCACCACCGGGCTACGGGCGTCACTGCCCCATTCCCGGACGTCGACGAGATCGCTCGCGTACCGCGCGAGTTCGGGGATCTCGAACTCGCCGCGTTCCAGGACGTCGAGAAGATCGCTCGGCAGGTCCAGATCGCTTTTGTCGATTTCGTCGATCAGCAGGGCACGTGGGTGTTCGGTGGGAAGCAGCGCCGTCCCCAAGGGCCCCAGTTGCAGGAAGGGCGCGATGTCGTCGTCGCCGTCGCGGCCGGCGAGCCGCTGAGCGTGGATGCGGCCCAGGGCGTCGTAACGGTAGAGAGCCTCTGTCAGTGTGCTGCGCGAAGTGATGTGCCAGCGCAGCACGTCACCGAGTTTGAGTTCCGCCGCGACCTGCTCGATCACGGTGGACTTTCCCGAACCCGCGGCCCCCGTCACCAGCAGTGGTCGGCGCAGCATCAGCGCGGCGTTGACGGCCCGGACGAGTCCGGGCGGCGGTTGGAACTGCTGGTGCAGGGCCTGCCGGGGAAAGCTCCGCCACGGCGGCGGTTCGCCGAGATCGACGTCGCGGGGCGTGCCGTCACCGACGTAGAAGGGCTGCCAGGTCATGCGGAGTTCTCCTCCTCGGTGGTGAACTGCTCGAACCGGTCGCAGAAGTCGAGCCACTCGATGTCGTGCCACACGGTGCGCCATCGGGCCAACTGCTCCCGGCCATCGGGTTTCCCCGGTACCCGCTGTCCCCAGCTGTGCCGGTACGCCTCACAGAACTCCGCGGGCAACAGATGCCAGTACCGGTCCAAGGTCTCCCGGAACCGCTCCGGCGCGCAGTCGTCGGCACAGGGCCACAGCACGATCGGGGCGTACGCCAGCAGTACCTCCATCACCTGCTCGAAGCGTGGCGGCCTGTGTTCGAGGGCGACGGCACGGCGATAGGTGTCGTTGCGGAGCAGTTTCCTGAGTTCGTGCGCCTCTCCGGTCTCGGGCTCGCCGAGCCAGTCGACCGGCGCGGTTCCTGTCGCGGACGCCGTCATCGCCGCCAGTTTCGTCCGGGCCCGCTCATTGATCCACCACAGGTGGTCGGGCGGGCACAGCCGCTCGCTCCAGCGCAGTACGACGTCGTACGCGACGCCCAGCAGTTCCCCGAAGTCGGTCTCTTCCGGGCGCCAGCGCAGGAGGAGCGCGGCGGAGGCGGCGATCTCCACGCGCCGCAGCCGTGCGCCGATGATGCGTGCCCGCGCCGAGGCCCATCGCAGCACGGTGGCGAGCTGCTGCTCAACACCGATCTGGTCGGGTGCGCAGGTGAACTCACGGTGCGCGTGGACCTCTCCACCGTCGAGCAGCCATGCGTCGAGGCTCTCGGGCCACTCACCGGCGACAGCGGCATGCAGGCTGACGATCAGCCGCAGCCTGGTCCTGCTGCCATGCTCACGCAGCGACTCGAACGCGTCGCTCAGTTCGACCTCGCACCCCACCGCGTGCGCCCAGGAGACGAGTTCCCCGTGGTCCTCGGGCAGGGCATCGTCGACGGCCAGCGCGGCGACGAAGGTCGCCAGGGGGGCGGTTCGCGCCTCATGAAGACGTGGCGCCCGCAGGCGCAGAAACTCCACGGCGTCCCGCAGCAGTTCACGTCCCGATGTTTCCGGTGGACGAGCGGTCACCCGTTCCGAGGCCGACGACAACGCGCGGCGCAGCCGCTGCGAGGTCGGTCGGCGGCCGGGCCATGAGGTGGTGAGCAGTTCGACCGTCCGCACCCCGTCCACCATGCCGCCGACCACGCGCAGCGCCCAGGCCAGTTCGGCGGCGCTGCCCGTGGACTGCTCCGGCAGTGCGTCGCGCAGCCGCTCCAGGGCTTGGGCGTCGGTCAGGGGCGCCGAGACCAGGGCGGAGCATCCCAACGGAGCGAGCGCCAGCTCCAGTTCCTCGGAGGCGACGGGCCCGAGCAACGGGGTGGTGTGAAACGGGTGGCGCCCGTTGCGCGCCAGCCAGGGCCGGTCACCGAACTGCGCGCCGTCGTACTCGACCAGCCGCGCGTCCTGCCCCGGCACCGCCGCACGTACGGCACCGAGGACCGCGGTGGGGTACAGGAACTCACCGCCACCACGGATGCCCCGCCGGAGTACCTCCGTGACACCGCGGGAGAAGGAAAGACGGTAGGCGGGCTGCGCGGCGCCGACCCCCATCAGCAACGACAGCCGGGTCGCACCTTGCCGTACCCCGGCGTCCAGGGCTTGCAGATCGGGGGTGGCGCCACCCGCGTGGCAGGTGTCGACGAGAGCGATCACCCCGGGCAGTCCGGGCGTCTCCAGCGCCTGGGTCAGGAGCGCACCGACGTTCACCGCGGTGGCTATCTCGTCGGGCTGGGAGTCGCCCGCCATGAGGTAGAGCGTGGGGTTCTGCCCCGGGGTGATGCCGTGGCCGAGGAACGCGACGACCAACACGGCCTGCTCCCGGGCCGCGTGTCTCGCGGCGGTCCGGACGGCCGCCTCGATACGAGCCTGGCTGACGGACACGCCGTGGAGCAGCGAGGTCTCGGCGCCGGTGCTCCGTGAGCACGCTCCCCTCCAGTGGTCGGTGAGCAGATCGCGCAGTGACAGGGCCACGCTTTCCAGGTCGTCCAGGAGCCCCAGTTTCGGACACTGCGGGGCGACGACGAGGGCGTGCCGCAGCGGAGTCGGAGCGGTCATGCGCGGGTGGCCGTCTCGACGGCCTCGACGATCCGGCCGGCCACGGCGGACTGGGCGAGGTACTTGACCACCGGGTGCACCGACAAGCCGTCCGAGTCCACGCGTCCGCTGACCGGCTTCACGGCACGGTCGTTGGGTCGTACGACCTTCTCCAGCGGCGGGCCCGCCGTGACGAGATCGTCCCGGTCCCAGAGGTCCAGCCATCGCTCGACTGCGAGAGGGGCTTGCAGGGGCTGGGGTCGCATGCGGGTGCCCACGGCCGAACGGAGTCCCATCGGCGAGCCGAGCGTGACGAAGAGCGGGACGGGCCCCCGGTGGGCGTGCAGCGTCTCCATGGCCACGACCGTGCCCAGTGAGTGGGCGACGACGATCGTGGGGCCGGTGGGGTCGAGGGCCTGTTCGACACGACGCCGTATGCGGACGTCGAGCGTCAGCCCTTCCCGGTCGGGCTCCGCCCGGCGCAGATAGCGGGTCACCTGACGAAGGTGGCCGACCATGAGCCCGGCGCTCGCCCATCCGCCGGCGGTTCGTAACCCGGGCAGGCTCAGCAGCGTGTTGGCGGCGCTCAGTACCTGACGAGCGGCCGCTCCCGGTCCCTGCGCCGTGCCCTCCTGCGCGAGTTGGGCTCGCGCATGGCGCAGGACACGCTCCTCCTCCACGCCGACGGGCCCGGCCGGCCGCTCGTCCAGGGCTTCGCGCAGCAGCATTCCGACGAGGGCGGTTTCCTCGTCGTCCCCGTCGAGTGCCACCCCTTGTGTCTGGGACCGGCCGAACAGGTCGCCGTAGTAGGCGAATCGCGCGTCCGCCGCCCAGCCCTGTGTCAGGTCCAGCACGCGACGCGAGTGACCTGCCGTACGAGCCCCCTGAGCCAAGGCCCGGAGCCAGACGTCGAGTTCGGCGACGGGGTCCCGCGGCCCCCCGATGCCGTGCACGAACACCAGACGCGGCCTCATACGCACCCCCGCGAACCACCGCCCAGGCAATACCTGACCATCCATTTTACGCGCAACTTGCCCAGAAATCACAGCACTTGGGTACGCGGACCGGTCGCCGTGCCCATGCGACCGAGGACGCCGAAGCGGGAGCGGAGGACACCGGGGAGAAAGCCGAGGACGAGGATGGCCGGAGCCCTCGGCCCCGGTGGAGCGTGCCGCCTACGGAGGGCCGGTGCCCGGGGCTAGTGTGCCGACATGACCGACCCTCAGCAGGATCAGCCGGCGCCGCTCGCACCCATGCTCGACGACTGGCGGCGAGCCCTCGCCGTCGTGGCCCACCCGGACGACCTCGAGTACGGGTGCTCGGCGGCGATCGCGGCGTGGACCGACGCGGGCCGTGAGGTCGCGTACGTTCTGGCGACCCGCGGCGAGGCGGGCATCGACACGCTGGAACCCGCGCGGTGCGGCCCGCTGCGGGAGCGGGAACAGCGGGCGAGCGCGGCCGTCGTGGGGGTGTCGGAGGTCGAGTTCCTCGACCACCGGGACGGCGTCATCGAGTACGGGCCCGCGCTGCGCCGGGACATCGCGGCCGCCATCCGCCGGCACCGCCCCGAACTGCTCATCACCCTCAACCACCGCGACACCTGGGGTGGCGTCGCCTGGAACACCCCCGACCATGTGGCGGTGGGCCGCGCCACGCTCGACGCCGCCGGGGACGCGGGGAACCGCTGGATCTTCCCCGAACTCGTCGAACAGGGCCTGGAACCCTGGGACGGCGTCCGCTGGGTCGCCGTCGCCGGCTCCTCCAGCCCCACCCACGCCGTCGACGCCACCGCCGGCCTCGAACGCGCCGTCGCCTCCCTCCTCGAACACCGCACGTATCTGGAAGTGCTGACGAAGGAGGACCCCGAGACGTACGTGCGCGACTTCCTCACCGGCTTCGCCCGGACCACGGGGGAGCGGTTCGGCGGCAGACCGGCCGTCGCCTTCGAGGTGTTCGCCCGCTGACGGGGAGAGCGACGGCGGCTCGTTAGGGTGAACCGTATGGAACAGAGATCCGGAGAAGCCCTCGATCCGCTTGCCCTGAGTGATCTGCGCGCGGACTGCGGCAGCTGCTTCGGCCTGTGCTGTGTCGCCCTGCCCTTCGCGCGCTCGGCGGACTTCGCCGTCGACAAGCCGGCGGGCAAGGCGTGCGGCAACCTCCGGGACGACTTCCTCTGCGGTGTCCACGACCGGCTGCGGACCGAGGGGTTCAGCGGCTGCACCGTGTACGACTGCTTCGGTGCCGGGCAGAAGGTCTCGCAGGGCACGTTCGGGGGTGAGAACTGGCGAACCGGCGGTCGCGAGCAGGCCCGGCTGATGTTCGACGTCTTCCCGGTCGTCCGTCAACTCCACGAACTGCTCTGGTACTTGACCGAATCGCTGACCCTCCCCGCCGCCCGACCCCTGTACGCCGACCTGCGCCGCGCGCTCGACGAGACCGAGAGGCTGACCGAGCGGACGGCAGAGGAACTGGCGGAGCTGGACGTCGCCGCTCACCGGCAGCGCGTCAACGTGCTGTTGCTGAAGGTGAGCGACCTCATGCGCGCGGGCGCCGGACGCAAGCGGAACCGGCGCGGAGCGGACCTCATCGGCGCCCGCCTCAAGGGCGCCGACCTGCGAAAGGCCAACCTCCGTGGCGCCTACCTCATAGCCGCCGACCTCACCGGCGCCGATCTGCGCGGTGCGGACCTGATAGGCGCCGACCTCCGCGACGCCGACCTCACCGACGCGGACCTGACCGGCGCCTTCTTCCTCACCCAGCCCCAGCTCAACGCGGCCCGCGGCACCGCCGGCACCCGACTGCCGACCTCAGTCACCCGCCCCGGCCACTGGACCACGTGACGGCGACGGCGGTGCCGGGGGCTGTGCGGCGTCCCGCCCCGCCACTCCCGCCCGCCGCTCCACGTTCAGCCGCAGCCCCTCCGGCATCAGCGTCAGCCGTTCCGCCACCCGCAGCCGGTACCCCGGCTCCGGGGTCAGCTCGTACCGGCGCAGCAGCAGGCCCAGCACCAGCGTGGCCTCGTGCAGCGCGAACTGGCGGCCGATGCAGGCCCGGGCCCCCGTGCCGAACGGCTTGAAGGTGTGCGGTGCCCGCGCGCGCACCGCCGCCGCGTCGAAGCGGTCCGGGTCGAATCGGTCGGCGTCGGCGCCCCACACCTCCGGGTCCCGGTGGAGCATCGCGGTCAGCACCAGCGCCCAGGCGCCCCGCCGCATCGGATGCACCCCGCCCAGCACGGTGTCCGCGCGGGCCTCCCGGGAGAAGGCGGGCGCCGTCGGCCACAGCCGCAGCGCCTCGTCCAGCACCCGGCGCACATACCGCAGCCTGGCCACCTGCTCGTAGCCGGGCCGTACGGCGCTGCCCCACACCCGGTCCACCTCGGCGCGGGCGCGGGTCGCCAGGTCCGGGTGCCGGGCGAGGTAGTGCAGGGCGAAGGACAGGGCGCCGGACGTGGTCTCGTGCCCGGCGACGAGGAAGGTGATGACCTGCCGTCGGACGTTCTCGGCGGACAGCCGCTCCCCGGTCTCCGGATGCGACGTCTCCAGCATCCGGTCGAGCAGATCGCCGTCACCCCGGTCACCCGGGTGACCGCGACCGGACGCCTGCCGCGCCCGCACCACCGAGTCGACCGTCTCGTTCAGGAACGCCATGTCGGCCTGGTTGCGCCGGGCGGCACCTCGCAGCAGCGGCATCAGTGGGTCGGGGACGACGTTGCGGCGCTGCGCGTACGTCAGGGTGCCGACCATCGCGGCGACGAAGGGGTGCGGCCGGTCGCGCTCGAAGGAGCCGAAGTCATGTCCGAAGCCGGTGCGTGCGATGGTCTCCAGCGTCAGCTTGGTCATGTCGCCGGGCACGTCGACGGCGCTGCCCGCCGCCCCCGCCCGGTCCCAGTGCTCCATCAGCCGCTCGGCGACGTCGAGCATCATCGGGTGGTAGCCGGCCATGGCCTCCCGGCTGAAGCCCGGGGCGAGGACATCGTGGGCGAGCTGCCAGTTGGGCTCGTGGTTGTACGCCGTGAAAAGCCCGTCCCCGGCCACCGGGCGCAGATTGGCGACGCCGAGGCCCACATGCTTGGCGAACCTCGACTCGTCCGCCATCTCGGCCGCGAGTGCGGCACCCCCGACGAAGACGACCTCCTTGCCGAACGCCTTCCGCCGGAAGATCGGCCCGAGCCGTCGCCCCAGGCGCACGGACTCCTGGACCGGTGTCCGCACGTTCGTGCCCAGCGCGTCGCCGATGACGGGTATCCGGTACGGCGGGTGCGGTATGCGGTGCAGCTCGGGCCAGTCCAGCTCCGCGCTGCGGAAACCCCTGGCGGTCGTGGTCCCCGTCGTCGCCGTCATGACCACCTCTCCCTCGCGCGCACGCCGTGCCGCAGCCGCCGCGACTTGTTGTACTCGGGTTCAATAGTGGGCTCAGTCTCGTCCCGCTGTTGAACCCGCGTCAAGTAAAGTGACGGCATGGCAGCCAGGCAGGGAGAGCGCCCCCGTCGTCGGCTCAGCACCGAGGAGCGGCGGGAGCAACTGCTCGCGGTCGGGGCCCGGCTCTTCTCGGAGAGCCCGTACGACGACGTGTGGATCGAGCAGGTGGCCGAGATCGCCGGTGTCTCCCGGGGCCTGCTCTACCACTACTTCCCGAACAAGCGGGTCTTCTTCGCGGCCGTCGTGGAGCGCGAGAGCGAGCGGATGCTGCGGATCATGACCCCCGCCCCCGGGGGCTCGGCCCGCGAGCGGCTGTCCAACGGCCTCGACGCGTTCCTCGTGTACGTCGACGAGCACGCCCACGGCTTCCGCGCCTTCCACCGTGCCGACGCCACGGGGGACCAGACCGTGCGCAAGGTCTACCAACGGGCGCTCGCCGTCCAGGAGGCGCAGATCCTGGCGGCCCTCGCGTCGGACGCGGAGTTCGCGGCGGCCCTCGACGGGCGGCCGGAGATGCGGCTCGCCGTGCGCGGTTGGCTGTCGTTCACGACGGCCGTCTGCCTGGAGTGGCTGAGGGGCTCGGAGTTGTCCCGGGTCCAGGTGCGGGACCTGTGTACGCGGGCCCTTTTCGGGGTCCTCGTCCCCTGAGCCGGCACCCCGGCCGGTTCGCCGCGGCGAACAGAAAGTTCACAGACTGCCGGACGGTGGTTGGCGTACGCCCCGATCTTCGATAGGTTAGGCAAGGCTTACCTAATGGAGGTTTGGGATGGGTGACCGTCACACCTGGACGGCCGCGCCCGCCGCGGCCGAGCGCGCCCGCTCGGTGCTCGCTGCGGCGTGGTCCTGCGCGGTGACCGCCGAGGGCGGCCGCGAGGAGTTCGTCGGCGCGCACAGCGTCACGGAGGACGGCCGGGTGATCCTGTGCGTCCCCGAGGACAGTACGCTCGTCGCCGCCGCGATCTGCGCCCCGCGCGGAGAGCCGTCCGCCGTGCTGGAGTTCGCCGACGTGGCGCCCGTCCCCGTGCGCAGCCGCATCCGGGCCCGGCTGTGGATCGCCGGCTGGTTCGCGCTCAAGGACGGCGACCTGGAGTTCAAGGCCACCCGCATCGTGCTGCGCGAGCCGACCGGCGCGGTCGTGGTCGACCTCGACGAGTTCGCCGCCGCCGCACCGGACCCACTGGCCACAGCCGAGTCCCGGCTGCTGACCCACCTCGCCGACGCCCACCCGGACGCCGTCGAACGCCTCACCCGGCTCGTCCCGCACGACAGCCTGCACGGCGCCGTACGCGTCCAGCCGCTCGCCGTCGACCGGCACGGACTGACCCTGCGCATCGAGCGGGCCCGCGGCAACGGCGACGTACGCCTGACGTTCCACAAGCCCGCCGACGACATGGCGCAGCTCACCGAGCGGATGCACATTTTGCTCTCCCAGGCGAGCGCCGCGTCCTGCCCGCGCGCCCTACAGCGGCAGCGCACAGACGGCGACGGGTGACGCGAACGGCGCGCCCGTGCGCCGCAGTTCACCGCTGTCCCCGTCGACCGCGAAGACGCTGACCGCGCTCGACCGCTGGAGCGCGGCGAACAACAGGCCGCCGTCCGGCGAGAGGGCGATCTGGCGCGGGAAGTCCCCGCCGACCGGCACGGTGTCCAGGAGCCGCAGCCGCGCGCCGTTCGCCTCGACCGCGTACCGCGTCAGACTGTCGTGCCCCCGGTTGGCGAGATAGGCGTACGCGCCGTTCGGCGTCACGACCAGCTGCGCCGGGTAGTTGGTGCCCGACCCCGTGCCCGT
Organism: Streptomyces sp. MB09-02B; assembly: GCF_033794485.1. Lineage (NCBI taxonomy): Bacteria > Bacillati > Actinomycetota > Actinomycetes > Kitasatosporales > Streptomycetaceae > Streptomyces > Streptomyces sp. MB09-02B. The sequence goes on along the minus strand of NZ_JARGEE010000082.1, from coordinate 8,639 downwards.
GGGCTGCGGCGGGCCGGGCGAGAGCCGCCCACGGTCGGGCTCGTAGGCGCAGACGACGACTGTGTTGTCGACCTCGCCCGCGAGATAGGCGTACCGGCCCTCGGGATGGAAGGTCAGGTGCCGGGGCCCCGCACCCGCTCGCAGGCGCGCCCGGGAGACCTCGGTGAGCGTGCCCCGGGACTCGTCCAGCCGGTAGGTGTAGACGGTGTCGGTGCCCAGGTCGACGGCGAGGACATGGCCGCCGTCGGGGCTTGTGACGATCTGGTGCGCGTGCGGCCCGTCCTGGCCCGGCCCCGGCGCCGGACCGCGGTGCACCACCAGGTCCGTGCGCTCGCCCAGCGCGCCCGACTCCTCGACGGGGTGCACGGCGACACTGCCCGAGCCGTAGTTCGCGCTCAACAGCCACCGCCCGCTCGGGTGCACCGACAGATGGCAGGGCGCCTCGCCGCCGCTGCTCCGGGTGCCCAGGACCTCGCGGTCGGACAGCCGGACGGCGGTCACCCCGCCCTCCGGCCGCTCGTTCACGGCGTACAGCGTCCGGCCGTCCGGGTGGACGGCGAGGTACGACGGGTCGCCGACCCCGCTGATCGTCCCCTCACCGGTGACACGGCCGCTCCGGGCGTCGTACGTCGCCACGCCGATGCCTTGGCCGCCGCCCTCCGCGGAGGTGTACGTCCCGATGTAGAGCGGCTGGGGGCCGGTGCGGGCGGGGGACGGCGTCGAGGTCGCGGACTCGGTGCCCGACCCGGCCCCGGCCTCCGCCGACGGAGCCGCCGGGGGGCTCGACGCGGGGGAGGACGACGGGGACCCGGCCGTCCCGTCGGACCCCGCGCAGCCCGCCAGGGCAGCCGGCACGGCCCCCGCCAACAGCCCCAGGGCGCGGCGCCTGCTCCAGCCGCCCCGGTCCCCAACCGCCTCGCTCGTCATTCGTCGCACCTCGGGTGTCGCTTCTCTCGGCCGCCACCACCTTGACGGGTCCGAGTGCCCCGACGCAAAGGCGGGCGCGGGCGTCGCGCGCCGTGCGACGCCCGCCGACCGTCCACGGGCGGGCGGCCGGGGCGGCCGGGGGCCGCCGCAGTCGGCTACCAGTCGCCGTCCTGGATCGGCTTGCCCGGGGCGTCACCCAGCGGCTTCACCTGGCCCGGGGCGGGTGCCTGCCACGGATCGAGGTCGTCGCCGAGCCAGTCACCGACGGGCTTGACCGTGCCGAGGGCGTCGGCCGGGTCCAGATCGTGGGCGTCGTTGTCGTAGTACTCGAACCACGGGAGCCCGGCCCGGGTGTAGGCCGCGCGGTCCACGGGCGACGGAGGCGGGGCCTCCCCGGTGATCCGGCGCCACTCGGGCGGGGTGACCAGGTGCACGAAGATCCGCCCCGACGGCCGCTCCGCCCAGCTGCCGCGCGGCCAGGTGTCCCGGTAGACCTCCTGCCGCATCGACCCGCCGACCCCGAGACCCATCGCGGCGGGTGCCCGGGGCGGGGTGGCGGGAGCACTGCGCGCCGGGGCCGCACCGGGCGCCGCCATGGGCGCCGCCATCGGGTACGCGCCGCCCGGGGCCGCCGGCCCGCCACCGGGCGCGGCGGGCATCGGGGCGCCCCCGGGCGCGGGAGGCAGAGGCGCGCCGGTCGACGGGGGCGGCATCGGCGCGGCACCCGGCGGCGGCATCGGGACCGGGCCCGTGCCGGCGAAGAGCGTGGTGGTACCGAGCCGGCCCAGCCCCCGCTCCGCCTCGGCGCGCAGCCGTTCCTCCTCCCGCCACACGGCCAACTGCTTCTCGTTCAGCGGGAACGACTGCAGCTGCACCCCGCCGAACACCTCCTCGCCGGTGACCTGGCCCTCGACCGTGGCGCCGAGGCCCAGGGGGACGGCCACGAACTGCCGGACCGTGCCCTTGCCGGAGTTGATGCCGTCCAGCCACGGCTGACGCGGGAGGACGACGTAGTTCTGCGGATCACGGGCGAGCGCACCGGTCCACGGCTTGCCCGACACCGCGCACACCTTGCCGACACCGACCTGGAGCGCGGCCGGTTCCGTGGAGCCGCCGAAGTGCAGCCACATCGCCTCGCGCAGATACACGGGGAGCATCACCCCGCCGCGCGCCCGCATCTCGGCGGGAGCGGTGTGCGGATAGTCCTCGACCCGGCGGATCGGGAAGTCGCCCAGTCCGGGCGGGAGTTGGTGCGTCCCCGTCTCCGGCAGACGCAGGGTGCGGATGAAGCGCACCCGTACTCCGCCCGGCAGATGGAGTGTGGTCCCGTCGATCCGCACGGTGCCTTCGGCCATTCCGTACGCTCCCCTCGTCGTCGTGTGGTGCCGTGGTCCGGCGTCACTTAGTACGTCCGACGAGACCGGACCGGTTCCGTCGGCGGGGGCGCACGATGCGTACGTGGTCGCGCAGGCGCGTGAGCCGGGGGGAGCGCTCGCGCTGTTCACGGGTGCACCGGTCGAGCTCCTCCAGGAGCCGCTGGGAGCGGTGCTCGGTGTCCAGCTCGTCCAGCATGCGGTTGACCTCCGTCAGCACGGCACCGTGCAACTGCCAGTGGCTCGGGTCGCGCTGGACGTCCTCCAGGAGCAGCTGGGCGAGCTTGTCGCGGGTCGCGACTGCCGTCGACAGCTCGGCGGCGAGCCGGTCCTCCGCGGATTCGGCGCTGCGGCTGACGTCCGTGGTGACCAGCACGGCGAAGCTGACCACCGCGTCGCCGATCTCGGCCAGCAGACGCTCGATGGCGGCACCCGCCTGCGCGGAGAACAGCGGACTCGGTTCCCGCTCCCTGGCGAGGTCGGTGAGGGTACGGGCCAGCACCCGCAGGACCACCGTGCAGATCTCCAGCGTGTCCAGGCCGGTGCGCAGCACCACCCGGTGCAGCAGGCCCTCCCGTACACGGGGATTGAGCTTCAGGCTGTCCTCCGCCTGCTTGAGGGCCGCGTCCACCTCGACGATGTCGAAGTCGAGCTCCCGGGCCTCGTGGAGCCGGGCCGCCGCGGCCTCCGCCGGAGTGCGGCCCGCGGCCTCCTCGCCGACCCGTATCATCAGCCGCCGCATCCGCCGGGCCAGATCCTCGATGGACTCGCCGGCCGCCTCCACCCAGACCGGGGGAGCGAGCAGCAGGTTGAAGGCGAGTCCGACGACCGCGCCGATCAGGGTCTCCAGGACCCGCGCCCAGGCCGTGTCGCCGACCCTGGTGACACCGAGCACCAGCATGGCGCTGATCGCCACCTCGGGCACGAACTCGCTCACCCGCACCAGATGCCCCACCGCGAGCGAGGCCAGGATGATCAGGGCGAGGCTCCACCAGGTGAGGCCCACCAGGACACTGAAGCCAATGGCGATGACGACGCCGGCTACCACCGAGTTCACCCGGCGGATACCGGTGGTGAGGGTGGAGTAGAGGGTCACCTGCACGACCAGGAGCGCGGTCAGCGGAGCCGTCAGGGGCGCCGCCTCCGAGCTGAGTTGCAGGGCCACCACATAGGCCACCGTGGCGGCCGCCGCCGACCGCACCGACTGGACGATCACCGGGTCCTGCCGCCACTTGGCGACCCGTGTGTCGATCAGGCCCCACACATCACGTACGTCTCGCATCCTTGCGCTGTTCCCGTTCCACCTATGCACCGAACTCCTGACCGAGGACAGTAGTCACCTGGGTGATCACGCGGGAGGCCGGGAAACCACAAGGTCGGACGGGCTCAGTCGTACAGCTTCTCCAGGAACGCGGACAGGTTGCCCACCGTCCGGGCTATCTGCTCCTCCACGGTGAGGCTCTCCTCGAACCGGCTTCCGGCGTCGAGGGCCTTCTTGCCGCGCACGTAGAGCGAGCACGCGAGGTCGGCGCAGAGGTACACGCCGACCGAGTTCCCCTCGCGCCCGGTCGCGCCGGCCTTCCGCGCCGTCATCAAGGAGACCCCGCCGCCCGGATGCGTCGTCAGGCACACCGAGCACATGCTCCGGTGCAGGAACCCGCGTCGCGCGGACGGCAGCCGCAGGGTGACGCCGACGAGTCCTCCCTCGCGCTCGGCGACCAGGTAACTCCGATCGGGTGCCCCCGGATCCCGCCATCCCAGGAAATCCAGATCCGCCCACGACCGCTGCTCCAGATCACGGGGCACGAAGATCCTCTTCGCCTCCCCCTTCGAGCAGTTGACGAACGAGGTGCGGATGTCCTGCTCGGTGAGTGTCTTCATGACGGGCCTGTTCTCCGGTGAGGGGTGACGATCGGATCAGATCAGAACCTAGGGGCACTAGGTTTTCACCTAAGGTACGAGGAATCGTCGGGAGAGGCCAATGGTTTTCGGGCTCGACGGAGCCACTCGGTCGGTGCGACGGTGGTGCACCGGCGAAGGTCAGCCGCTCACTGCTCGCAGTGCTCCCGGCCTGACGCCGTTGAGACGGTCCAGCGCGGTGGCCGTGGCCTGGTCGGCCGGCAGGTGCACCACCAGGCGACGGCCCTCGTCCGCGAGCACGAGCGTCTCGAACGACAGACGCAGGCGACCTGCCTCGGGATGCTCGACCACCTCAAGCCCAAAACGGGAGGGCGGGGCCGGAAGAGCGGCGAGCCGGTCGCCGAACGGCGCTCCGGCCGCCGCCGTCAGCTCGTCGGCCAGGGCGGTGACGTGAGGGTCGTGCAGGGAGCCCTCGTTGCGCAGATGGGCGACCTGCTCGTCGGCCAGCCGGTCCCACCCGGGGAACACGGCGCGGGACCGGTCGTCGGTGAACAGGTACCGCACCATGTTGGGAGGGTTGCCGTCGAGCAGGCCGAGTGGACGGGCGTACCGCTCGTAGCCCTGCGTCCAGGCCACGAGGTCTCCGATCCGGTTGAGCAGGACGGCCGGCGCGGGCTCCAGACTCTCCAGGAGTGCCCGCAAGGTAGGGCGCACCGTGCGCTCCGGCGGTGCGGTGACCGCCTGGCACAAGTGCTTGTCCTCGCCGTGCTCCCTGGTCAACCGGTGCAACAGCAGACGGTCCGCCGTCGACAGCTGGAGGATGTCGCCGAGGGCGGCGAGGACCTTGGGGGAGGGATTGCGGTCCCGTCCCTGTTCGAGCCGGGTGAGGTATTCGACGCTGATACCGGCGAGGGTGGCGAGCTCGGCGCGGCGCAGCCCCGGCGTACGACGGCGAAAACCCGCGGGCAGGCCCGCCTCGGCCGGGGTGAGGGCTTCGCGACGGGTCCGCAGGAAGGTGCCCAACTCGTTGTCGTTCACCTTTCGAACGTACAACGTGCCCCGGCGCGCAGGGTGGCCCTGCCACTACTACCCTTCGGCCGGTCTCCCCTGCCCCGCCGCAGGGCCCGCACGATGAGGGCATGAGCAACGACACCCCTGCGAAAACCGCTGTCACGTCCGTCACCGCGCTGCCCCTCTCTCCCGGCGAGTGGGCACTCGACCCCCACCACTCATCGGTCGACTTCACCATCCGCCACCTCGGGATCAGCAAAGTGCGCGGCCGTTTCACCGAGTTCACGGCCGGGCTGTTCGTCGGTGAGACCCTCGACGACGTGCGGGTGACCTCCGAGATCGCCCTGGCCTCCATCGACACCGGGAACGCCGACCGGGACGCGCACACCCGCTCGGCCGAGCTGCTCGATGTGGAGAAGCGTCCGACGATGACGTTCCGCTCGACGCGGATCTCCGGGGACGGTGAGGACTGGACGTTGGCGGGGGACCTGACCATCGCGGACGTGACCCGCCCGGTCGTGCTCGCTGTCGAGTTCGGCGGGGTGGTGGACTCCCCTCTGGATCACCGGGAGCACGCCGGGTTCGAGGCGACGGGCGAGATCCGACGCGGCGACTTCGGGTTGACCTTCTTCCCCGGGCTCCTGGGTGAGGTCATCAAGATTCGCCTGGACATGCAGTTCACCGGACCGCAGACCCAAACCGCCTGACCGAGCGACACGCCCGACAAACGCCGTCTCCTGCTCCTGACCACGCCTGACAAAAGAGGTACGACCATGCCCGCCAGGGAGCCCGCCCTTGTCGCCTGACCAACTGATGATGCGCGCCGTCCGGTACGACCGTTACGGAGGCCCCGAAGTGCTCTCCGTCGGTGCCGTTCCGCGTCCGTCCCCCGGGCCGGGCGAGGTGCTCGTTCGGGTCCACGCGTCCAGCGTCAACCCGATCGACGTGAAGATCCGCTCCGGTGCGATGCGTCTGATATCCGGGCGACGCTTTCCCAAAGGCACCGGAGGCGACTTCGCCGGGGAGGTGGTCGCACTCGGCAGCGCGGTCACCGACGTCACGGTGGGCGAACACGTGTGGGGCATCCTCAGCGACGTCGCCGGACGGACGGGCGCGGCCGGCGAATACGTCCTGGTCAAACCCCAGGCCATGAGCACCGCCCCCAGCGGCACGGACCTGGTGGCAGCCGCCGCCCTGCCCGCGGTCGGCATCACCGCACTGCGCGCCCTGCGGGACACCCTGCGCCTGAGCTCCGGCCAACGGCTGCTCGTGGTCGGCGCGAGCGGCGGCGTCGGCAGTACGGCGGTCCAGCTGGCCCACGCCTGGGGCGCCCACGTCACCACCATCTCCGGCGCCGCCAACGCCCCGTTCTGCCGCGAACTCGGCGCCGACGTGGCCCTGGACTACGTCACCACCCCACCGAGCGCCCTCAAAGGGCAGTTCGACGCCATCCTCGACTGCCACGGCTCCTCGGTCCGCGAATACCGACGCGCCCTCCGCCCCGGCGGTCGCATCGCCTCGCCCTCCGCCGGCGCCATACCCTTCGCCCTGCTGTCCACCGTCCTGCCCGGTCCGCGCGTACGCCTGCTCATGGCCGGCCCCCGGCGCGCGGACCTGGAAACCCTCGCCGATCACGTCGACAGCAAAGACCTGCGTCCAGTCATCGAGCGCGTGTACCCCCTGGAGGAGATCCAGGACGCCCACCGAGCCACCGAAACCGGCCATGCCCGCGGCAAGCGCGTCATCCGCCTCGTTTAGCGCCGGCCGCCTCCGGTGCCGAACCCGCCCTCGTCGTCCGCGACTTCGGCTGTGACGCACCTTGGACTTCCTGCATGGCGACGAACGGCCGGGCCGCCGAGGCCGCCGGGGCGGCAGCTGCGTGGAGGACGTCCACGCGGCCGGATGACCTGGTGCGACCGGGTGGGCCCACCTGGCAGAGTGGGCCCACACGCGCAGGTCGACGAGGGGGATCGCAGTGGACGGACTTCAACGCGCGCGGCTGGTTCTCGCGGCGGCGGGGCTGCCGCCCGAGAGCCTCGCCGAGCGGAGGTCGCTCACCGGCGGCACGTACAACACGGTCGAGGAACTGCGCCTCACCGACGGCACCCGGCTCGTCCTCAAGATCCCCCCGCCGCCCACCACGCCCGGTCTGGCGCACGAGCGCGAGCTCCTCGGCGCCGAGGCCGAGTTCTGCCGGGCCGCCGCGACCGTCGACGTCCCTGCCCCACGCGTGGTCGGGGCCGCCTTCGACGAGAGCGCACCGGCGGGCCGCCACCTCCTCCTCACCCACTGCCCCGGCAGCGGATGGGACGGTCCGGCCACCGGCGGGGAACCAGCGCTGCGACGGGAGTTGGGTGGCCTGGTCGCCCGGCTGCACCGGGTCACCGGCCCCGGATACGGCTATCCCACCGGCGCCCTCGGCCCCCTCGCCCGCGACTGGCGCACCGCGTTCACGACCATGTACGAGGCCGTCCTCGACGACGCCCACCGTTTCGGCGCCTGGCTGCCCCGCCCCCTGGACGAGGTGGCCCGTACGGCGAAGTCCGCGTTCGACGCCCTCGACGAGGTGCCCGTGCCGCGACTGGTCCACTTCGACCTGTGGCCGGGCAACATCCTCGTGGAGCGCGGCGATCCCGCGCGCGTGGGCGGCCTGATCGACGGCGAGCGCATGTTCTGGGGCGACCCGGTCGCGGACTTCGTCTCGCTGGCGCTGCTGGGGGACGTCCGGCAGGACACCGACCTCATGACCGGGTATCAAGAGGCGGGCGGTGTCGCCGAGTTCACGTCGTCGGCTGCCCGGCGCTACGCCCTCTACCGCAGCTATCTCGACCTGATCATGCTGGTGGAGACGGTGCCGCGCGCCATGGGCGGCGAGGACCTCGCATGGCGGCGGGAGCGGGTGGCACCGCACCTGACGGCCGCCCTGGACGAGCTGGCCGAGAGCGCCTGACACCTCGTGGTTTGAGTCGATCAGGTCGAGGTACCCGCGCGCGGTGCACGACAGCAGGAAGGAGCACGCCGTGGACGAACACCGCCTGGAGGGTCCCGGCGAGCACCCGGACCCCATACCGAGGGACATGCCCGACCAGCAGGCGACCGAGGGCGAGGACCCGTGGGAGGCGGCCCCGACGCGTGCCGCCGCCGACGACGACGAGCGGGACCAGGACGCCACCGACGTACCCGACACGGACGAGGCCGGCACCGGCCGACAGGGCGCCCCGAGGTCGGGCTCCGCCAACCCCGAGCAGCCCGTACCCGACGAGCCCTCCGGCTGACCCACGCCGGCCGGCCCGCGCCCCTCGGTCGGCCCTCGTTCCAGGACGCACCGAGACTCGGCGCCTCCCCGGTGGGACCCGGGGAGGCGCCGACATGTCCGGGACATCCGTGCCTCCGTCATGTCCGGGACAACCGTGCCTGGGGCGACCGCCGTACTCAGCCGACCTTCCGCCCCCGCAGCGGTTCCGTCTC
>NZ_JARGEE010000829.1:0-1546 GCF_033794485.1 Streptomyces sp. MB09-02B | reverse complement strand
GGGTGGCGGGGAAGGCGGGCAGGTTCGCGGCGAACCTGCCCGCCTTCCCCGCCACCCTGCGTAAGCAGACCAACGGCGCGCCCTATCCGGCGCCGCGCCGCATCCTCGCCGCCGCCGTCGAGGGCGCCCAGGTCGACTTCGAGACCGCCCAGGTCATCGAGGCCCGCTACTTCGTGGAGCTGGCCGCCGGGCAGACCTCGAAGAACATGATCCAGGCCTTCTTCTTCGACCTCCAGGCCGTCAACTCCGGCGCGAACCGCCCCCAGGGCATCGAACCCCGCCAGGTCCGCAGGGTCGCCGTCCTCGGCGCCGGGATGATGGGCGCCGGCATCGCGTACTCCTGCGCCCGCGCGGGCATCGAGGTCGTCCTGAAGGACGTGACGCCCGAAGCGGCAGCGAAGGGCAAGGGGTACTCGGAGAAGCTCTGCGCCAAGGCGGTCGCCAAGGGCCGCACCACCCAGGAGAAGGCCGACGCCCTCCTCGCCCGGATCACCCCCACCGCCGACCCGGCCGACCTCGCGGGCTGCGACGCCGTCATCGAGGCCGTGTTCGAGAACACCGAGCTCAAGCACAAGGTGTTCCAGGAGATCGAGGGGGTCGTGGCGCCGGACGCCCTGCTCTGCTCCAACACCTCGACCCTTCCCATCACCGAGCTGGCCGAAGGCGTCGTCCGCCGGTCCGACTTCATCGGCCTGCACTTCTTCTCGCCCGTCGACAAGATGCCGCTGGTCGAGATCATCAAGGGCGAGCAGACCGGCGACGAGGCCCTGGCCCGCGCCTTCGACCTGGTCCGCCAGATCAAGAAGACCCCGATCGTCGTCAACGACTCGCGCGGCTTCTTCACCTCCCGGGTCATCGGCCACTTCATCGACGAGGGTGTCGCGATGGTCGGCGAGGGCATCGAGCCCGCCTCCGTCGAACAGGCGGCGGCCCAGGCGGGCTACCCCGCCAAGGTCCTCTCCCTCATGGACGAGCTGACCCTCACCCTGCCCCGCAAGATCCGCGCGGAGTCCCGGCGGGCCGTGGAGGAGGCGGGTGGCACCTGGACCGTCCATCCCGCCGAGGCCGTCATCGACCGCATGGTCGACGAGTTCGGACGCCCCGGCCGCAGCGGGGGTGCCGGGTTCTACGACTACGGGTCCGACGGGCGCCGTGCCAAGCTCTGGCCCGGACTGCGGGAGCACTTCACGAAGCCGGGTCACCGGATCCCGTTCCGGGACATGCAGGAGCGGATGCTCTTCTCCGAGGCGCTGGACACGGTGCGGCTGCTGGAGGAGGGGGTGCTCACGTCCGTCGCCGACGCCAACATCGGGTCGATCTTCGGGATCGGGTTCCCGGGGTGGACCGGTGGGGTGCTGCAGTACATCAACGGGTACGAGGGTGGGCTGCCGGGGTTCGTCGCGCGAGCGCGGGAGTTGGCCGGGCTCTATGGGGAGCGGTTCGAGCCGCCGGGGCTGTTGGTGGAGAAGGCGGAGGCGGGGGAGCGGTTCGGGGACGTGTGAGGTTGCGTGGGGCGGCTCGGGGTTTTCTCGCCCCCGCCGCCCCT
>NZ_JARGEE010000828.1:0-1552 GCF_033794485.1 Streptomyces sp. MB09-02B | reverse complement strand
GTCCCCGCCCCTGAAACACAACCGGGCCCCACGCCTTCAGCGCGCGGGGCCCGACATGAGGTAAAGTAACGAAGCGTTCCGACACCGGCACCAACCGGCGTCTTACGCGGGTGTAGTTTAATGGTAGAACATCAGCTTCCCAAGCTGAGAGCGCGAGTTCGATTCTCGTCACCCGCTCCATGCGAAACCCTCAGGTCAGCGACCCGGGGGTTCTTTGTTGTCTAGACCGGTGAGCGGGTGGCGCACCACAACCGCACCATAAGGACTCGGCTACGTACCGGTGGCCTCCTCCTTGTGGTGCGCGGAGTCGCCGGTGTGGTTCTTCGCACGCTCGGCGCGCACCATCTCGTCAAGGCCCGCCGCCAAGTCGCGCTGCCGCTCGTCGTCGGAGTGCTGATAGATCAGCGCAGCCTTCTCGGAGGACTGTCCGGTGACGTCCTTCTCCAGGAAGGCCGGCAGGACGACGAGACGGGCGCCCGCATCCGACTTGGTGGCTCCGGGAGCGCGCTTGCCGTTGGTCCGCTCGGGCTCGGCGACACGGACCCGGATCGCAAGGTTGTCGAGGTCGACGTCTCGGCGCCGGAGGCCGGCCAGTTCTTCGGGCCGCATCGGCCCGTACGCCCCGAGGTAGACCATGAGGCGCCAGCGGATACCGATCGCTTCGGCGAGCGCGTCGACCTGGACGACGGTGGCGATCCGGCGCTCAGCAGCGGACTCCTTGCCCGCACCCTTGATCCGGCACGGGTTGCGACTGATGGTCGTCATCGACGGCTGTCTCCATGATGCCTTTGAGCAGCCGGTACGCCTTGGCGACGGTCGTCTTGGCACTCGTCGCCCGTAGCCGCTCCGCCCGCCATTCAAGGACGCGGGGTGCGGTGATGCCGTTTTCGACCTGGAGCTTGAGCAAGCTGGCCGACTTCCTGGTCGCTGAGGGGGTGGTCGACGACATCAGCCACGAGAGCCTGCGCATCATGCTCCGCGGGGAGGGCGTCTCCTTTCAACGCCTGAAGACCTGGAAGACCTCCCGAGACCCCGACTACGCGGCCAAGAAGGCCCGCGTCGAGCATCTCTACGCGAGCGCGGACGGCGAGGTCATACCCGAGGACGGGGAACCCGAAGCCGTTTTCTGCATGGACGAGTTCGGCCCGCTCAACCTCATGCCCCATCCGGGTCGGCAGTGGGCCGAACGCGGAGACAAGCACAAGGATCCCGACCGTGAACCGCGCCGCAGGCGGCGGGCCACCTACAACCGTTACGGCGGGGTGCGACACCTGTTCGCCGCCTACGACCTGGCCAAGGACAGGCTCTACGGCCACATCAAGCCGGTCAAGAGGCGCACGCAGTTCCTGGAGTTCTGCCGCTACCTGCGAACCCCCTACCCGCCTACTGCCCGGATCGCGGCCGACGACCGGCGACTACGCGCCGTCGTCGACCGGGCGAACGTTGCCTGATGCGGCACTAGTAGATCGTCGCGGCTAAGTGTCGTTCTGGTTGCTGGAGTTGGGCAGAATCTCCCTGTCGCTTCCTTTCGGCCGTCAGGGGTGCTGTGTCT
>NZ_JARGEE010000827.1:0-1553 GCF_033794485.1 Streptomyces sp. MB09-02B | reverse complement strand
CCCGACAACGTGCCCCCGACTCACTCGACCCGCGTCGCCTCCTGCTCCATCAGCTCGTTCGCGTGCGTGAGGAAGTCGTCGACCATCCGGTGGAAGAGCCCCGCGAGCTGCCGCAGTTCCTCCGGGGACCACTCGGACAGCGCCATCTGCATGCCGCGGACGCCGGCCTCGCGGATGCGGCCTATGGCCTCCTGGCCGGCTGCCGTCAGCTCGATGCGCTGGGCTCGGCGGTCGTCCGGGTCCGGGACGCGGGTGACGTAGCCGGTCCTCTGGAGCTGCTGGACCTGGCGGGTGACGTGGGAGGCCTCGACGCCGAGCCGGTTGGCCAACTCCCCCGGGCGCAGCGGCTCGGAGTCGGCGATCTGCCGCAGCAGCGCCACGGCGGCACGGTCCAGCGGCACGCCGGCCAGACTCATCAGACGCTCGTGGGCCCGCGCCCGGGTGCTGAGGTAGGTGATGCGGGTGAGGGCTCGCTCGATCTCGATCACTTCCGCCGAGGCGGGGTCGGAGGGCGACGGTGATGGGGACATGGGACCACTTTACCATCTTGTTGCCTGACTCAAGTAAGTTCATCGAGGGCGGAACCGTCCGTCGAGGGTTCCCACGGACCGGCGGCCGGCGGCCGGGGGCGGTGGCGGTGGCGGGACGCGCTCAGCCGCGCGGTACGAGCAGGCTGAGGGCGTTCGCCGCGACGACCGCTCCGATCGCCGCCCACTCGACGCCGCCCAGGCCCTGTCCGAGCATGATCCAGCCCGCGAGCGCGGCCAGGACCGGGTTGACGCTCATGCAGAGGCCGAACACCTGGGCGGGTACGCGGCGCAGGGTGAACACGTCCGCGAGGAACGGCACGGCCGAGGCCAGGACCCCTGCGGCGATCGCGTAGCCGACGGCCCCGGCGGTGGGCGGGTTCCGGACGACCACGACGACACCGACCGGCAGGAAGGCCAGCGCGGAGAGGGTCGCGGCGGCCGCGGATCCCTGCGCGCCGGGGATACGGCGGCCGACGGTGCGGTTGAGGAGGATGTACGACGCCCAGCAGACGGCGGCCAGGAGGCCGAGGCCCATACCGAGGTAGTCGGCGGAGGGCCGCGGTCGCATCAGGGTGACCACTCCCAGGCCGGCGATCAGGGCACAGCACGCGTCCACCCGGCGGCGCGAGCCGGCCAGGGCGATGGCGAGCGGGCCGAGGAACTCCAGGGTCACCGCCAGCCCCAGGCCGATGCGGTCGATGGCCGTGTACAGCGACAGGTTCATCGTCCCGAAGACCAGGGCCAGCAGCACCACCGGCCACCACTGCCGTGCGGTGAAGGACCTCAGCCGGGGCCGGCCGACGGCCACCAGGACGATCGCCGCGACGTACTGCCGGATCGCGACGACCCCGGCGGGCCCGAGCACCGGGAAGGCCAACGACCCTAGCGCGGCCCCGACCTGGTTGGAGACGCCGCAGCCGGCCATGGTGAGGACACCTGCCAGCCGCGAGCCGCCCGCCCCGGGAAGCTTCCCTTATACCACTATCTCAGCCACGCGAGCAGGCCGAAAAAACAAATAACGTT